>NZ_JAUBRB010000010.1:0-120597 GCF_036701585.1 Microcoleus sp. POL10_C6
ATCTTGCACTTTACTCTCGATCGCACGCTCTCTTAACCCAGCCCACGTAATATGCGCTCGATATATTCAGCAAGCCCTACTTACTGGGCGTTGATATTGGATTTCAGGGTAAAAGTAAGAGACTTGCGATCGCGGGCAACAATTTACTGCAAGCTTCCACCAATGTCGCCGCACTAGGTAAACCAGCAATAGTCCCTTTCAAAATCTTCATTGCCGTTTTCCCCGCCTTTTGCATTGTACTTTCTTGGGGATTTTTCCCTACTTCTGCCAAAGTTTTTACCTGTTCCAAAGCTTCTGCTTTATCATCATCAGATAAATCAGTTTCAGCCTCGATCGCTGTTTGTAACTCAGTCAGTAATTCTTTGATTCCAGGTTCATCTGGTTTAGCAGAATCAGATAATTGATTAATTGTATTGGCAACAGTACCGCTGATATCACCTAAACTTAAGGCTCCTGCGCCGCTAGCGTTAACGGTTCCGCCTGTAATTTCAATCTTACGACTTTGGTCGATTTGGTCACTCATAGCTTTACTCTCTGATGTAGATTTAGGTTTATTAGTAATCTTAACATTAACAGGTCGCGTAGCCAACAATTTTAGAAGTTCATTCAGCTCAAAACTTTTTTGACGGTAAAATGCTATTTCTCTCTCTTTAGCTTGCAGTTCATATTTGTGCTTGGTTTCTAAATCTTTGATAATTTGCTCATAGGCCTGGATGATTCGAGTAAGACTTTCGTCATTTTGCATGATTTGGCTCAGAGTTTATGCTTACTTATCCTCCTGAATAATATTAATCGAGAGTGGTTGTTTAGCTAACATCTCTGTTAGTTCTCTCATTTCAGCTATTTGCTGGCGATATAAAGCGATTTCCTCATCTTTATAATTTACTTCTGCCTTGTATTTTTGGGCGATCGCCCTTAGTGACTCCACATCCTCTGATTCGGCGATCGACTCATCTTCCTGACTGGAATGAGCATCGGTTTCAAGCTGTGTTAAACTTTTAGAAACTGCTTCGGAAATAGCTATCTCTTGACGGTACATGGCAATCTCGCAATCTTTGGCTCGCAATTCAGCTTGATATTTATCTTCAATAGCCTTTAACAGTAGTTCGTAGTTTTGCTTTAACTCGTGATAAATTATAGCTTGCTTATCATCTCTCAGAGCATTGACAAAGATGGCAATTACTCCCTTTTCGGAATTTTCTATACTCTGGATTGACAATTCTGTATTTTCATTCGCAATGGCAGCTTGCAATTGCAGCAGTAATTCTTTAAATTCCGGTTTCTCTGAACCTACTGATACGCTCATAGCTTTGATTTCCGCTGTTACCAGAGTTTGACTAAAATTATAGCATTACTCACTTTGTGATTAAGGACGATCCTCTTCGAGGGCTGCGCTAACGGCAGAATCAGGCAACTGCTCGATCGTGTTGGCTGTTGTACCGCCATTATCTCCTAAACTTAATGAGCCGGCACCGGTAGCGCTAATCGTTCCTCCTGAAATTTCAACTTTGCGACTTTGGTCGATGTTGTCGCTTCCGATTTTATTCTCTGCTGTAGCTTTAACTTCTATGGTAACAGGTTTAGCAGCCAGTTGATTAACGACTCCTTCCAGAAATGTTATATGCTTGTCTTTATCTTTCAATCGTGCCACCATTAGTTCATAAATTTGTGTGAAATTTTGATGAATATGCTCCTTATTAGCATCAGGTGGTACGCTAACTTTGACAACAATGACTCCATCGCCTTTATTTTCAATACTCTGAATAGTAAGTTCCGTTCCTTCATTTTCCACTTGCACTTTTTTGAAGGCAGCAACAAAAGCTTTCCACTCAATACCGTTACGAAAAATTAGATCGATGGTGTTCAAAACCTCCTCAAACAGTTTGGTAAATTCTCTCGGTGCAAATTCGCCACTGCTGGGGCGACGTTCACGATCGTCAGTTGCCGGTTTGGGATATTCTAGAAGATAGACAAACCGACAGTCTACGCGATCGAGCTTTGTATTAGCGTCAATGTTCCAAGCTTCCAAACAAGCACCTGTAAAACAAGCTTCTGTAAAATCTGTTGCCAAGGCTTGAGTGTCAGTGAGGTTTGCCGATTCCAAATTAGCTTGATGCAAAGTTGCTTCGTTGAGATTAGCCTGCTTGAGATTAGCCTCGTTTAGATTAACGCCTGTCAGGTTTCCTCCTTGGAGATTCGCACCAACATAGGATTTTTTGTAGCCATTGCGAGTGATGAGTAATTCTCGGATGCGGGTATCAGCTAATATCGAATTACCAACTCGCGCGCGATCGAGCTTTTCTGTTTTGTGGAAGCAAGTGCGAGTGAGATTGGCTGTTCTAAAATCTGTACTTTTGAGAGTTGCCTCAGTGAAATTGGCATCAGTTAAATCGGCATTGCGAAAACTTGTGCCGCCTGTAGCGGCAAAGGCAATGACAATGGTGCGAATCAAGGCCTCTTTCTCATCCCCAGCCAGAACTCGCCAAGCACTGTAAATACCTAGTCCTGCAACTGCCCCTGCCCCTGCCCCTGCAACTGCCCCTGCCCCTGCCACTGCCCCTGCCCCTGCAACTGCCCCTGCAACTGCAACTGCCCCTGCAACTGCCCATGTCCCTGCCCCTGCAACTAAACCTGCAACTGCCCCTGCCACTGCAACTACCCCTGCCCCTGCCCCTGCCCCTGCAACTGCCCCTGCCCCTGCCCCTGCCCCTGCCCCTGCAACTGCCACTGCAACTACCGCTGCCACTGACCCTGCCACTGCCCCTGCCACTAAACCTGCCACCAAACCTTGGCGCCAGGTAACAATAAAGAAGATTGCCAAAACAATCAGCAATAAGACACCTGGAATCAAGGTGTACAGTTTGATGTTATCTGCAGTGAAAAACAATGTTACCCAACCAGTAGTCAAGCCTGACATTAATCCCGATATTGCCGATAGAAATAGCGAGATAGTTACTATAAAAATAGTCCAGTGGCGTTGCAGTCCTGCCGTGGCACGGGTGAAGTCAGCTTCTCTGAGGATCGCATTTGTAAAATTTGCGCCTCGGATGTCTGCACCGATGAATTTTGCACCTGTGAGGTTTTGACCTTTGAAATTGCGGCCTCGGAGATTTTTACCGGAGAAGTCTTTGGGCATGATTTCACGCAGGGATATAATATTATGTCCGGTCAATTAATGACGACTACAGTGCGAGCTTCTAGCTCGCGAGCCTTACGCTCTTACTACAGAATCATTATTAGCGATTACCGAAATATAATATGATAACTATTTAATAACAACTCAAACAAGCCCAAATATCCTCTTGGGTAAGATAGGGAAAATCATCTAAAATTTCTTCATAACTCATCCCCGAAGCGAGATATTCCAACACGTCATCAACCGTAATTTTTATGCCCCGAATACAGGGTTTACCACCACGCTTTCCCGGTTCGATCGTAAGGATATTAGCGATGTCTTGTTTTGACATGGCACTTTTCCTTTAGCTTATTTTCTCAGTTCTAGGCTAACAAAGGGATAGAGCGCTCGTAACGTTTGGTAGTTTCCAGCCTTTTATTACTTCCTTTAATTTCCTAATTCACTTTAACTCAATCCCCCCACAGCCAGCACTCGCCTCAAGTCCCATCAGGGGCGTGCTCGGAGTCTTTTTGGGTATCTTTTCGCCGATCGCACCTCATCGTGCAATAATGATATGACTTGCACAAAAACTCTATTAGTAGGTAAATCTTGCCTACCTTACCGCTACATATAGCGTCTCAACTGTCAACCCGTGCAAGTTACCAATTAAACCGGCTGTTGCACTACACAAATTTTTCCTAATGGCTGAAGTCCCCCTAAATCCCGCAGAACTTGCAGAAGCCCTCAACGGCTTTACCGACATTAACTTCCAATTACCAGACCCCGAAGACGAACAACTACCAGACTTTGACTTTGAAAATCAGGTTGACAATGCCTGGAAAGTGTGCGATCGCTTCGACTTGCAAACCGACATTTGGCGGGGACGCATTCTCCGAACAGTCCGAGACAGAGAAAAAAAAGGCGGCGAAGGACGCGGAACAGGCTTTTTGAACTGGCTCAAAGAAAGAGAAATTGGCAAAAGTCAAGCCTATTCTTTGATAGAATTAGCTAATAGTGCCGATACTCTGATCCAGCAAGGAGATTTAGACCCAAATTCCATTAGAAACTTCAGCAAAAGAGCCTTTGTAGAAACTGCCAAAGCATCTCCCGAAGTGCAGCAAATGGTAACAGATGCCGCAGCAAGTGGCGATCGCATCACCCGCCGCGAAGTCAAACAACTCTCCGACGAATGGATGGCAATGAACTCAGATTTATTGCCCGAAGAAGTCAAAGAAAAAGCATCTACCGGTTCTCTACCTTCCCGCTACCTCGCTCCTTTAGTCAAAGAAATGGAGAAACTCTCCCCATCTCACCAAAGCGAAATTCAAAAAGAAGTAGCAGAAAATCCCGACGTAGATACGGTCAAACAGCTAACATCCGACGCCAAGAACTTATCAAAATATCTCGACGCCGCCGCCCAAGTGCAAGCTCTCAATCAGTCTCACTTAGACATGGAAATGGCCTTAGAAGAATCTTTGCGAGTCGGCTGTTTGGGAACCACCGCCGACGTTGTAAAACAAGCGGCACAGCTAGAACAAACAGTAGTCAAACTCTACACAATTTGGAAGCGTTTAGGCAGTTTGGCAGATAGATTGTATGTGGATACAGGAGCAAGCACACCCAATTTGCGGTTGCTTTTGGGATGCTTGGACAGTCTTTCGGGAGAAAAGATTGAAGTGGATTTTGGAGACGGAGAACGCTCTATTCGCTTGCAAATTTTCAGCGAATAGCTCAACCTTGACCGCAGATAAACGCCAATCTCCCGGCTCATTATCGGCGTCGAACCCTGTTCATCTGCGGTTAAAATTTCTGATTTTTTTCCAAAGATATCGGGGATGCAAATAACGCCGATATTTGGTAACTACTTCTTTCCCCAACAGCACTACGCTAATCCAAAAACAAACCTCGGCCCCAACAGCCAGAACGACAGATAAAGTTGCTTTTTGGGTAATGTCCAGCGGCAGGAAGGGCACCACAAACAAGACGGCTAACCACGGTAGAAAAGATACGATAAATAAGAACAAACCGAGCTTTCGCATAGATTCACATAATACAGCTTTGATATGCCCTTTATCTATTAGTCCACTTAAAGTGGATTTCGTTTGTATAGTAGCGATTTCAATCGCCGAGTGACTACAAACTCCCATCTTGCACCAATGTCAGCAACAGGCTTTCCGGCCTGTTCCACAAGAACATTTAGTATTTGTGGAACAAGCATCTTGCCTGTTCTTGAGAATGGTTCAACCTATGACTACAAACATAATTGCCAAGCCTCTCCAACTCAATTCTTAATCCCCGTCGCCGCAATCCCCCGAATAAACTGCCGCTGACCGGCCAAAAACAGCAACACCACCGGCACTGTGCCAATTACCACCGCCGCCATCAACAACTGCCAACTGCTAGTAAACTGTTCCTGAAATTCGGCCAAAACCAACTGCACAGTCCGCAACTCCGGCCGCGTCGTAAACACCAGCGGCTTAAACAAATCGTTCCACTCCCCGATAAACGTAAACAAAAACAGCGTCACCAAAGCAGGGCGGGCCAAAGGTAACATCACCTGCCACAAAACCTGCCAGCGGTTAGCCCCATCCAGCATTGCCGCCTCCTCCAACTCCACCGGAATAGTCATAAAATACTGGCGCAGCAGAAAAATCCCAAAACCGTTAGCCGCCGTAGGCAAAATCAGCGCCCCGTAAGTATTCAGCAGATGGCCCCACTTCAAAACCAAGAAAATGGGAATCACCAAAAGCTGAAATGGAATTACCAGTGTCGCCAAAACCCCCAAAACTAGGGCCTGTCGCCCCCGAAACTTCAGTCTGGCCAAAGCATAACCGGCCAAAGCAGAAGTCACAACCTGAAAACCCGTCACTGCGATCGCCACTAGAGTAGAATTAAGGAATGCCAACAAAAAATTGCCCCGTCGCCAAGCCTCTTGATAGTTCGCAAAAGTCAGGCCTGTGGCCTTGACACCGACACCAGATGGTGATACCGAAACCAAAAATACAGCAGCCAGTGGCAGCAGCACCAGCGCAGCACCAGCCAGCAACAAAATAAAACTCAGCAGTTCCAGCGCTTGAGACCTGTCAAAGGATTTACCCATAAATTTGTGAATTAACCTAAAATAATAAGCCTGTGAGGTTCTCCAACCCGATCGCATCCCAGATTCCCATACAACAACATAATAGTCGTAGAAGGAAAGAAGGAGTACCTAGGGAGGAAGTTGTGATTAGGATATAATGTTATAGATAGAGTTGGTACTGTAAAACCCTGAAAGGTGGAGACATAGACCGTATTTCTATCATCTATTTCCGGGCAAAAGATCGACTAACGACTAATTCAAGTAATTAGTAAATAGATAGCATTCTAGCGATAGTCTTTCTGGAGTGTTTGACGGCAAAAGTCCGGCAAACACGCTGAGGACGCCAGTTTTTCCCGGAACGTCAAAGAAAAGTTCTTTGTCGAAAGAACCCTCAGCTATAATCTCTGATTTAGATGGGGTGCGTTCAAAAAAGGTAAAGTGCACTGTCACTCACCCCCAATTTAAAAGGGGTTTCCAAACATCCCACAAGCTTATATGAGGAGACTACATATCTATGCCCCAGCTTGAGGCCAGCCCAACAATTGACTTTCAAACCGAAACTTACAAAGATGCTTACAGCCGCATCAACGCCATTGTGATTGAAGGCGAACAAGAAGCTCACGATAATTACCTGACACTGGCCGAACTGTTGGCTGACAAAAAAGCAGAGTTAGTTGGCTTGTCCAAGATGGAGAACCGCCACATGAAAGGCTTCCAAGCTTGTGGCCGGAATCTTAAAGTCACGCCGGACATGGCATTTGCCAAGCAGTTCTTTTCGGAATTGCACAAAAACTTCCAGACGGCTGCGGCCCAAGGTCAGATTGTAACTTGCTTGTTGATTCAATCGCTAATTATCGAGTGTTTTGCGATCGCAGCTTACAACATCTACATCCCCGTCGCCGATGACTTTGCTCGCAAAATCACCGAAGGCGTCGTCAAAGAAGAATACACCCACCTCAACTTTGGGGAAGTCTGGCTGCAAGCTCACTTTGAGGAATCCAAAGCCGAACTCGAAGCCGCCAACCGCCAAAACCTGCCCATCATCTGGAGACTGCTAAACTCGGTCGCAGACGATGCTCGCGTTTTGGGAATGGAAAAAGACGCTTTAATCGAAGACTTTATGATTGCCTACGGCGAAGCCCTAGGCAACATAGGCTTTAACAACCGCGATATCATGCGGATGTCAGCACAAGGTCTCGCAGCCTAGTTAATTCGGAAATAAGGAATGGGAAAAAAATTAAAAATTAAAAATTAAAAATGGGATACCTCATTTTAAAATATACATTTTTAATCTTCCCATCTTCCCATCTTCCCATCTTCCCATCTTCCCATCTTCAATCTTCCTTCATTTGACAACTTAATGTTTGGTCTAATCGGTCACTTAACCAGCTTAGAACACGCCCAATCAGTAGCTAACGAGCTGGGCTATCCAGAATATGCCGATCAAGGTCTCGATTTTTGGTGCAGCGCACCGCCCCAAATAGTTGATCAGATCACGGTAACAAGCATCACTGGACAAAAAATAGAAGGCCGCTATGTGGAGTCCTGTTTTCTGCCAGAAATGCTAGCCACTCGCCGGATTAAAGCAGCCACTCGCAAAATCCTTAATGCGATGGCACACGCTCAAAAAAACGGGATTAACATCACTGCTTTAGGCGGCTTTTCTTCGATCATTTTTGAGACTTTCAACTTGCAGCAAATTAAGCAAATTCGCAATCTCAAGTTGGAGTTTGAACGCTTCACCACTGGTAACACTCACACGGCTTACATCCTCTGCCGCCAAGTAGAAGAAGCAGCCCCTAAATTGGGGATTGAACTTTCAAAAGCTACTGTAGCGGTTTGCGGTGCTACGGGGGATATTGGCAGTGCGGTGTGTCGCTGGCTCAATGTTAAAACAAATGTAGCAGAATTGTTGCTGATTGCCCGCGACAAAGAACGATTGCAAGATTTGCAATCGGAATTGGGGCGAGGCAAAATTATGGACTTGGAAGAAGCCCTCCCCCAAGCGGATATTGTAGTCTGGGTAGCCAGTATGCCCAAGGGAGTAGAAATTGACCCTAAGACATTGAAGCAACCCTGTTTATTGATTGACGGTGGCTATCCGAAAAATCTGGCAACTCAGGTTCAGCATCCAGAAATTTACGTACTCAATGGCGGCATTGTGGAGCATTCCCTCGATATTGAGTGGAAAATTATGAAGATTGTCAATATGGATGTGCCGGGTCGACAGTTGTTTGCCTGTTTTGCTGAATCAATGCTGCTGGAATTTGAAAAAATGTATACCAATTTTTCTTGGGGACGGAATCAAATTACAGTGGAGAAGATGGAGCAAATCGGTCATATTTCTGTCAAGCACGGTTTCAGACCTTTATTAATGTCAGTTTGATGTGATTTGTTGTGGTTATTGGTTATTGAGGAAAGTTTTTCTGATAATAACCAGTAACTTTTTTTATACAGTTAATAGTGAATTTTTAACAGTTAACTATTAACATTAGATCCGATCGCACAACCCGAAGAAAAGTAGTTTGTAGTTCGGAACCAGCGGATGTGATTGGTGGCAATAGTTTGTCTTGAATTCTTCTGATATTTGATGGTTGGCGACAAAATGTAATATAGACAGGGCTGTTACAGCTTCCGAATGGGTGAGTTCGATCGCGCTGGTGTCGCTTTTTGGACTGGGGAACAGTTCAGCAGGGTTAGGCCTTTTGTGGCGGTGGGGAACCCAGGGGCGCGGGGAAAGAGGGGCGTAAAAATCAGCAGCAAGCAAAAATAGTGTAGCAAAAAACGAGGCTCCAGCCTCTGGTTTTCAACAAGCTTAGTAAGCCAAGCATAATTCAAAATTTAAAACTTCCAAATTTCCCCTCTTTTTCAGCATCCCCTGACAGGGTAGGATCTGGAAATAGTCGATCGACAAAACCTGACAAAACCTTATAGAAATTATCAGCGTGCCAAACCCAGACCGTAAACCCTTACTCTTAGATTTTGAAAAGCCCCTGGCCGAACTCGAAACCCGAATTCACCAGATTCGCGAACTCGCCGCAGAAAACAGCGTCGATGTCACCGACGAAATTCGCAAACTCGAAGCTCGCTCAGCCCAACTGCGACAAGAAATCTTCAGCAGCTTGTCCCCCATGCAGCGGCTGCAACTGGCCCGTCACCCGCGCCGCCCCAGCACCCTCGATTACATTCAGGCAATTAGCGACGAGTGGATCGAGCTTCACGGCGATCGGCGCGGCGGAGACGACCCGGCCCTCGTCGGCGGAATTGCCCGCATAGACGGGCGTCCCACAGTCATCATCGGCCATCAAAAAGGGCGCGACACTAAAGACAATATCGCCCGCAACTTCGGCATGGCTGCTCCCGGTGGCTATCGCAAAGCCCTGCGGTTGATGGAACACGCCGATCGCTTCGGAATGCCAATTTTCACCTTTATCGACACTCCGGGGGCTTGGGCGGGCTTAGAAGCAGAACAGCTCGGACAGGGAGAGGCGATCGCCTGTAACCTCCGAGAAATGTTTCGCCTCGACGTTCCCATTATTTGCACCGTCATCGGCGAAGGCGGTTCCGGCGGCGCATTGGGTATCGGTGTCGGCGAGCGGCTGTTGATGCTGGAACATTCCGTCTACACCGTCGCCACTCCCGAAGCTTGCGCGGCGATTCTCTGGAAAGACTCTGGCAAAGCGAACTTGGCCGCAGAAGCCCTGAAAATTACTTCCTGGGATTTGAAAAACCTCGGCGTTCTCGATCAAATAGTACCAGAGCCGATCGGCGGCGCTCACTCGAATCCCCTCAAAGCTGCGTCCATACTCAAACAAGCTTTGTTAGAAAACTTAGCAGAACTAACACAGCTTACTGGTCAACAGCGACGCGATCTCCGGTATCAAAAGTTTCGCCACATCGGTGTATTCACTGAAATTTCTGCTTGAGCCGATCGATTCAGAGTTATCGGTTATGAGTGAAAATCTCTTAACTTCCAACTCATAAGTGATAACTCACCAGTCACTATTCTGCGAATCAATCAGCAGTGTTATAATTTCTCAGGTGACACCGGCTTAACAGTTCTTAATGTTGATCTCATAATTAACTGTGATCACCCGCAGCAGACAGCTTTCTAATTTGGCGAAGAAGGCTGCAACGCTTGAGGGACTTGCCGAGCGAAAGTATTAGGACACTGAATGAACCATCCCACAACAAAGCAGGCTCTGATTACCGGAGCCAGCAGCGGTATTGGCAAAGCGACGGCTCTAGCGTTCGCCGCCGAGGGCATAAATCTGGCCTTAGTTAGCCGAGAGTCGGAAAACTTAGAAGCCGTTGCCGCAGCAGCCCGAGCAGTCGGAGTGAAAGCAGAAGCTTATCCCTTAGACTTGGCAAAAATTGAGCAAGTGCAAAGCAGCATCAGCGCGATCGCAGCTCAATTCGGCCCCGTAGATATCCTGGTCAACAGCGCTGGTATGGGCTACACCGGCTCTTTGACGGAAACGCCGCTAGCCGAGTGGCAGAGCGTTTTAGACCTCAATCTAACTAGCGTTTGGCAGTGCATTTTAGGAGTTTTGCCCTCCATGCGCGATCGCCGATCGGGAATCATCATCAACGTTTCCTCGATCGCCGGCACCCAAGCCTTCCCCAACTGGGGAGCCTACTGCGTTAGCAAATTCGGTCTCATGGCTTTGTCTAAAACCTTAGCCGCCGAAGAACGAGCTCACGGAATTCGCGTAACAGCAATCTGTCCGGGTTCTGTCAACACTCCCCTGTGGGACACAGACACCGTAGACGCCGACTTCGATCGCACCGCCATGTTAACCCCAGAAATCGTCGCCCAATCAATTCTGCACGCAGTTCAGTTGCCAGCAAGTGCAGTAGTTGAAGAAATCACCCTCATGTCCAACGCAGGAGTTTTGTGAACTTGAGATTTTAGACTGCTGGATTTTTCTCGAATTCAACAATCTTTGAATCTCTAGCTATATCCCCCAATCGAAAATTGATTCACCCTCACACCAACTTGTTATGACAATTGCATCTTCCGCCGATTCCAATGGCTCGAACTCACTCTCGACTGACAGCATGAAACTGTTACAAACCGCAGAGAACAACTCCCCGCGCATCCCCACTCGACCCGATCGCAATTCCTCGCACGGTCAAGAATCCCACATACCCGTACCCTCAGAAGTAGGCCAAGAAGAAATGATGGCCGCCGTTCGGACAATTCTGCTGGGAGTAGGAGAAGATCCTGAACGGGAAGGATTGCTCAAAACCCCGAAGCGGGTAGCAGAAGCAATGCGGTTTCTCACCAGCGGCTACAGTCAATCCCTCGAAGAACTTCTTAACGGCGCTATCTTTGACGAAGGTCACAACGAAATGGTACTGGTGCGAGACATCAGCGTATTCAGTATGTGCGAACACCATATGCTGCCGTTTATGGGCCGAGTTCACATCGCTTACATTCCCAACCAAAAAGTAGTGGGACTGAGCAAATTAGCCCGAATTGCCGAGATGTACAGCCGCCGATTGCAGGTGCAAGAACGTTTGACGCGCCAAATTGCCGAAGCAGTTGAGACAATATTGGAACCGCAGGGAGTAGCTGTAGTAATGGAAGCCAGCCATATGTGCATGACGATGCGGGGTGTGCAAAAACCCGGTGCTTGGACAGTTACGAGTGCCATGTTGGGCGTGTTTCAAGAAGAACAGAAAACTCGCGAAGAATTCCTGAATTTGATCCGCCACCAACCGGCATTCTTTTAGTCATTAGTCATTAGTCATTAGTCATTAGTCATTAGTCAATCACTTTTTGGGTGGTGGCTAGCAATTAAGCAATTTGGTCACTAGCCCCCAGATTCATCCGCAGTCGCAATCTAAAATCTAAAATCTAAAATTAGATGACGATCGACTGATAAACCCATAAAATAGACGGGTGACTCATGACTTGTGACTAAATGAATCCTATTAAATTCGGTACAGATGGCTGGCGCGGTATCATTGCTGACGATTTTACATTCGATCGCGTAGCGTTAGTCGCTCCCCTAGCGGCACAAGTTCTCGCACAAACTGGTGGTAGCGATGGCAGCAGCGGTACCGTAATTGTCGGTCACGACCGTCGATTTCTGGCTGAAGAATTTGCCCAAACAGCGGCTATTGCCATCCAAAACGCAGGATTTGACGTGCTACTTAGCGAATCCTACGCCCCCACTCCAGCTTTCAGTTTAGCTGCCAAACAATTAAATGCTTTGGGTGCGATCGTCCTGACAGCCAGCCACAATCCCGGCGCATATTTAGGGTTAAAAGTCAAGGGCGGATTTGGCGGTTCAGTTTCGCCCGAAGTTACTCAACAGATAGAAGCAAAACTCGAAAATCCGGCGGCAATTTCAGCAACTCCCGGCAAATTAGAGAATTTCAATCCTTGGCCGGCTTACTGCAAAACCTTGCGGGAAATGGTAGATATTGATGCGATTAAAGAAGCGATCGCCAGCGGCAAAATTACAGTATTTGTAGATGTAATGCACGGTGCCGCCGCCGGAGGATTAGCTCAAATTTTAGAAGAAACAGTGCACGAAGTCAACAGCGATCGAGATCCGCTGTTCGGCGGCGGTGCACCGGAACCTTTGCCGCGCTACCTGTCGCAGTTATTTCGGGTGATGCGTACTCACCAGCGAAAAAGTTCTGGTTTGTCAATCGGATTTGTATTTGACGGAGATAGCGATCGAATTGCAGCAGTTGACTCTAGCGGCAACTTTCTCAGTTCACAAATCCTAGTTCCCATCTTAATCGAACATTTAGCAAAACGGCGTGGCTTGACCGGGGAAGTCATCAAAACAGTCAGCGGTTCAGACATAATTCCCAAAATTGCCAAGCTGTACAACTTGCCATTATTTGAAACGCCGATCGGTTACAAGTATATAGCCGATCGAATGTTAACCACTCAAGTCTTAGTCGGCGGCGAAGAATCGGGAGGAATTGGCTACGGTACACACATCCCCGAACGAGATGCTTTACTGTCAGCGCTGTACTTGTTAGAAGCAGTTGTCAAATCCGGGGAAGACTTAAGCGAAATTTACAGCCGACTGCAACAAGAAACCAGCTTTACTTCAGCGTATGACAGAATCGACTTGCACCTAGCAAACATGGAAGAAAGGTCGCGTTTGCTGTCCCTGCTGCAAAATCAACCCTTAACAGAAATCGCCGGCAAAGCAGTTGTAGATTGCAACAAAGTTGACGGATATAAATTCCGTTTAGCCGACGGAAGTTGGCTGTTAATTCGGTTTAGCGGAACAGAACCCGTGTTGCGGCTGTACTCAGAAGCAGCGACATTGAAAGAAGTTATGCAAAACTTAAACTGGGCGAAGAGTTGGGCGCATAATTAATCGGAGTTTTCAACCGCAGATAAACGCAGATAAAAATAGCTCAAATACTATCAGCGTTAATCAGTGTTCATCCGCCGATATCTGCGGTCAAAAAATCCCATTATTTCCCAGCCTACAAGTAACCGACTCCCAACCAGAAACAATATAACTTATTTGCGATCGTGCGACGTTTTTTTTGTTAATATCAAGCCGTAAGTTTTAATTGAAATAATGATCGATCGCAAATTGCTAGTTGTAGCTACGGGCAATCCGGGTAAACTCAAGGAAATGCAAGTTTATCTTCAGGATTTGGGATGGGAATTGGAACTAAAACCGGAAGAGTTGGAAATTGAGGAAACAGGCGAAACTTTTATTGCTAATGCTTGCTTGAAGGCGTCTGAAGTGGCAAAAGCAACGGGCAAATGGTCGATCGCCGATGATTCTGGTTTAATGGTAGATGCACTCGACGGCCAACCTGGGATTTACTCCGCACGCTACGGGAAAACCGATGCTGACAGGATATCTCGACTTCTCAAAGAATTGGGTAGCGAACAAAACCGGGAAGCACAATTTGTTTGCGCGATCGCGATCGCCCGTCCCGACGGTACAATTGCCTTGCAAGTAGAAGGAATTTGCCGAGGCGAAATCCTCCACACTCCTCGCGGTACGGGAGGTTTCGGATATGACCCCATTTTCTACGTACCCGCACAGCAACAGACTTTTGCAGAAATGACAGCGGATATCAAGCGATCGCACTCTCACCGCGGCCGAGCCTTCCATGCTCTTATACCACAATTGGCGAACGTTGTCAACCAATAATGAGAAAAAAGCTAAAAAATGGGGTTACTGTGGCATTGGATATTGACACTTAGGTATCAAAACTAAACAGGAAAGAGGTTTTTCGTTGGCAATCACAGTTACCAATGCCCAATGCCCTGTTTGGCCAATGCCCAATGCCCAATGCCCCAGTATCTTAGATTGCCTCCAAGTTCTTTTCCCCAGTCCGAATCCGAATAATTTGTTCTACAGGAGAGATGAAAATCTTGCCGTCGCCAATCTCGCCCGTGCGGGAAGCCGCGATAATTTTATCAACCACCATGTCAACCTGATCGTTTTCCACAACAATCTCCACCTTGAGCTTTTGCAAGAACTCAACGGTGTACTCAGAACCGCGATAGCGTTCTGTCATACCCTTCTGACGGCCAAAACCTCTAACTTCAGAAACAGTCATCCCCACAATACCAGCATTGACGAGTGCGATTTTCACTTCGTCTAGTTTAAAGGGGCGAATAATAGCTTCAACCTTTTTCAAGTTTCTCACTCCTAACAGTTAGTACCTTCGTTATATTACTTAATCGGCGTGACATCTTTTAATATCACTGCCAGCAGCAAGTATTTTGTCAAGTATATTACCGTATCTTGTACTCGCGATGAAATGCACGCCAACCTTTAACAATCTTCTCGGATTTTCCGGCGGCGCGGGTTCTCGGCTCCGGCCGATCGCGGTAGAGTTAAGAAGACAGCAGCAGGCGTCCCCCGCCGATCTGCTAAAACAGAAAAAGAACGCAGGAGACAGGAGTTTTCCGAGTTTCCGCTTTGCTATGTCAGATTTGCACATATTGCTGAAAACTATAATTGCCAGAGGCGGTCAGTTAAACTATTCCTATGCACCCAGCCAGCCCTCCCCCTGACCGCAGCGGGCTTGATGCCCTACTGAGAAATCGCCCCTTCCTCGCCTTGTGGACGGGCCAGTTATTGGCCCAAGTGGCGGATAAAATCTTTTACGTATTGCTGATTATTCTGCTGAAAACCGGCGACTACCGACCCTGGCCGGTTTCTTGGCAACATTCGGAAAATTCTATGCTGTCAGCGGTGATGATCGCCTACACCGTGCCAGCGATCGTCTTTGGTTCCGTAGCCGGTATCGTGGTAGACCGCTTTTCCAAAAAGCAAATGCTGGTCGCCTGCAACGTGATTCGAGCCGCGTTGATTGTAGCTTTGCCGTTTTTGCCCAAAGCTTTTGTGGTTTTGTTGACGATGACGTTTTTGATCTCTACCGTAACGCAATTTTTTGCTCCTGCAGAAGCGGCAGCCGTCCCCCTAGCCGTGGGGCGAGAGGGACTGATGTCGGCAAATGCTCTGTTCGCCTCGTCCACCATGGGCGGGATTATTATCGGGATGACGATCGGCGAACCGCTGTTTAGTTGGGTCAAACACAGCTTCGGATCAGCTTCTCAAGAGTTTTTGCTGGGCGGGTTGTACCTGATCTCAGCAGGTTTGATATATGCTATGCAGATCAAAGAAGGTCATGCCGGCAGCAGTGGCAAAAACGTTCATCCTTGGCAAGACCTCAAGGAAGGTTTGCGGTATGTGAAACACAATCACCTTGTCAGCAACGCGATGGTGCAGTTGACCATTTTGTATTCGGTGTTTGCGGCGCTTCAGGTGCTGGCGATCGCGCTTTCAGGCAAAATAGGTCTCAAAGAAACTCAATTTGGCTTTTTGCTCGCTGCTGCGGGAATTGGAATGGTCTTCGGTGCAGCCTTTTTAGGACACTGGGGTCATCGAATGCACCACAAACCTCTGCCTTTAATCGGTTTCTTGATGATGGGTTTTGTATTGGCAATGTTTGCCTTTACTCGACAGTTATGGGTGGGATTCGGATTGAGCGCTCTGTTCGGTTTTGGTGCTTCCTTAATTAACGGCCCGATGCAAGCTCTGATTCAAGAAAAAACTCCAGAATCTATGCGGGGCAAAGTCTTTGGATTTGAGAACAATGCGATTAATATTGCTCTGAGCCTGCCTTTAGCGATTACTGGCCCTCTGACGGATGCTGTCAGCAAAGCCGTCGGCTCGGATGACCTCGGCTTGCGGATCGTGTTGCTGAGTTTGGGCTTTTTGGTTTCGGTGATGGGAATGGCAGCTTGGAAACATACTCGCAAAGTCTTGCAGGATGTTCTGTAAACTTTGCAAAGAAGGAAGTTCGGCAACGAGCAATGTACGGGATGTAACGGATGTAACGGATGTCAGTCCGATGGCAGTCGGAAGTTCGGCAACGAGCAATGTACGGGATGTAACCGATGTCAGTCCGATGGAAGAAGGAAGAAGGAAGATAGAAGAGGGGATGGGTGTCAACTTAAAGTCAAATGTAGTACCGAGCTACTGTTTGACGATGATTGTCCATATCCCCTGATAGTGGGAGGGAACCAGAGCATTCTCTTTAGTTTCCCTTCTTAACGGGAATAGGAGCGGGATCAAGACTCGCGTCTAAACAAGATTTATCAAGGGTTTTAGGCGAGTGTTGACACCAATGGGAAGAGGGAATATGGCTTTCTTTTCGCGATCGATCGATAACATAGCAACCGCCCTGATGATTAGGACGTTCTTAATTGCTGAAACGATTGTTTTTATTGTCGAAGGCCGCAGAACGAATGCTATACAAGCGTCATATAGCGGTAAACCGGCATAGAAGCCGCGATTTCCTCTGTTTCTTTTCTTCCTGTGGTGTTCCACAATGTCTCGATCGGGCGAACCCTCTGCGATCACGAAATCTTTTGTAAAATCTCACCACTTAAATTTTCCTAGTTTCATTAATTGAGATTAAAGTAGTATAAAAGCTTTCATTAAAAATCATAATTAGTTTAAGGAAGGAAATACTGTGCAACTAAAAACTAAAGTGACCATCAAGCGTGCAACTGGTGGATTTGCTCTGATTGACAGCTTGATCCGCCACGGCGTCAAGCATATTTTTGGTTATCCCGGCGGTGCAATTCTGCCGCTTTACGACGAACTCTACCGCGCCGAAGAAACTGGCGCTATCAAACATATTCTGGTGCGCCACGAACAAGGCGCTGCTCACGCGGCTGACGGATACGCCCGCGCTACGGGCAAAGTTGGGGTTTGTTTTGCTACTTCGGGCCCGGGCGCCACTAATTTGGTAACAGGGATTGCGACGGCCCACATGGATTCGATCCCGATGGTAATTATTACCGGTCAGGTGCCCCGTCCGGCGATCGGCACTGATGCGTTTCAGGAAACAGATATTTACGGGATTACCCTGCCAATTGTCAAGCATTCCTATGTAGTGCGCGACCCCAGAGATATGGCGCGAATTGTGGCAGAAGCTTTCCACATCGCGAGTACAGGGCGGCCGGGGCCTGTTTTGGTTGATGTACCCAAGGATGTGGGTTTGGAAGAATTTGACTATCTGCCCGTGGAACCCGGAGCAGTGAGAATTCCGGGCTACCGGCCGACGGTGAAGGGAAATCCTCGGCAAATTAATCAAGCAATCTATTTGCTGCAGGAAGCAAAGCGTCCTTTGCTTTATGTGGGTGGCGGGGCGATCGCAGCCGGGGCCCACGAGGAAATTAAGGAACTGGCCGAACTTTTCCAATTGCCGGTGACGACAACGCTGATGGGCAAAGGTTCCTTTGACGAAAACCATCCTTTGTCGGTGAAAATGCTGGGGATGCACGGCACTGCTTACGCTAATTTTGCCGTTACCGAGTGCGATTTGCTGATCGCTGTAGGGGCGAGGTTTGACGATCGCGTGACGGGCAAATTAGACGAGTTTGCCGCGCGCGCAAAGGTGATTCACGTCGATATAGACCCGGCGGAAGTAGGCAAAAATCGCGGCCCTGACGTGCCGATTGTCGGAGATGTCCGCCAAGTTTTGCTCGATTTGCTGCGTCGCTGTCGGGAAACTGGAGTTTCGGGGAAAACCGGACAGACTGGGGAATGGCTGCACAGGATCGATCAGTGGAAACAGGACTATCCGTTAGTGGTGCCTCATTACCCAGACATTTTGTCTCCGCAAGAGGTGATTTCTCAGTTGGCTACCCAAGCGCCGGATGCTTACTACACAACAGATGTCGGTCAACATCAAATGTGGTCGGCTCAATTCTTGAACAACGGGCCGCGCCGCTGGATTTCGAGCGCTGGTTTGGGCACGATGGGTTTCGGGGTGCCGGCGGCGATGGGCGCGAAAATGGCCCTACCCGATGAGCAAGTGATTTGTATTGCTGGCGATGCTAGCGTGCAAATGAATATTCAAGAGCTGGGAACACTAACACAATACGGCATTAATGTCAAGATTGTGATTGTAAATAACGGCTGGCAAGGCATGGTGCGGCAGTGGCAGCAGGCGTTCTACGGGGAGCGTTATTCGTCGTCGAATATGACTGTAGGGATGCCGGATTTTGTGATGCTGGCTGAAGCTTACGGCGTGAAGGGGATGCTGGTTTCGCGGCCGGAGGAACTTAAAGATGCGATCGCTCAAATGCTCGCTCACGACGGCCCGGTGCTGATGAACGTGAAGGTGACGAGGGACGAAAACTGCTATCCGATGGTAGTTCCGGGTAAGAGCAACGCTCAAATGGTTGGTTTGCCTGATCGTAGCAAGTTGCAATCTGCGGAGTTGGTTTATTGTCCGAGTTGCGGCGCTAAGAATGTTTCCACCAATAACTTTTGTCCTGAGTGCGGGACAAAAGTTTAAGTAGAGACAATGCCTTGTCTGGCAGGAGTTTAAACCCCTGCCAAGCTTTCGGGTGAAGCGGTTTTTCGGGTTAAGTTTACACGCTTTGGGCAATGCGATGTCCTTACCCCGATCGGCTGTTTCACATTTAACACCATCTCCGCTGGCATCGCATCGAGAGCTTTAACCTGTAATCTCTAAGCATATTTTATGAGCCAGTGTCTAAACCCTGATTGCCTATTCCAAAACCCCTCTGGCTCTACAAAATTCTGTCAAAAATGTGGGAATAAACTGCTATTTGGCGATCGCTACGGAGCCCAAAAAATTATTGGACAAGGGGGATTTGGGCGCACTTTTCTAGCTATTGACGAGTATAAACCATCAAAACCTTCCTGCGTTATTAAACAATTCTACCCCCAACTTCAAGGCACTTCTAGTATCCAGAAAGCTGCTGAGTTATTTGAGCTCGAAGCAGTACGCCTAGAACAGTTGGGTAAACATTCTCAAATTCCCGACTTATTAGCATATTTTAGTCAAGATGGACGGCAGTATTTAGTCCAAGAATTCATCGACGGTGAAAATTTAGCCGAAGCACTAGAATCTAAGGGATATTTTAGCGAAAGGCAGATTCGCGACTTGCTTAATAATTTATTGCCAGTATTCGAGTTCATTCATTCCCGCCATGTTATTCACCGAGATATCAAGCCAGAAAATATTATTTTTCGGCAAGATGGGCAAGTGGTTTTAGTTGACTTTGGAGCCGCGAAATATGCGACACAAACGGCTCTAGCGGTAACGGGAACGAGGATCGGGACGGCTGGATATACGGCACCAGAACAAGCCAACGGCAAAGCTATTCATGCTAGTGATATTTATAGTCTGGGTGTGACTTGTCTGTGTCTGTTAACTCAGGTTGAGCCGATTGATTTATTCGATGATAGCGAGTTTGAGTGGGTGTGGCGAGAACACTTAAAAACATCTGTCAGTTCGGAACTGGGTCAGATTTTAGATAAAATGATACAACCTGCTATTAAAAAACGTTATCAATCTGCTACTGAAGTTTTGCAGGCTCTTGGTACTCGATCGCCTCAATTATCAGTTCAAACACCTCCACCGGCACCAGACTCCCTGAAATCGGCGCGGGGAGTTGACTATACTCGTCTGCGGGATTTATTAGCAGCAGGAAAGTGGAAAGAGGCGGATCAGGAAACATTCAAGGTGATGTTAAAAGCTGCTAGACGGGAGAAGGAAGGTTGGTTCGATACGAACTCGATCGAGAATTTTCCGGGCGATGATTTGCGGACGATCGACAAATTGTGGGTAAAATACAGTCAGGGTCACTTTGGCTTTAGCGTCCAGAAAAAAATCTGGTTAGAAATAGGCGGTAAAGTTGATTATGACACTGAATGCAAGCTAGGCGATCGTGTCGGTTGGCGAAAGAGGAGAAAGGGGAGGAAAGATTGGTTGAATTACAATGATTTAACCTTTAATCTGCAAGCACCAGAGGGCCACCTACCGTGGGTTCGTTGTTGCGTGCAGGTGGGGTTTGGTTTGGTGGGCTGGTGGGGTTTGGTTCTCTTCTCTCGCATTGAGAAATGTAAGCTATAATTTATAGCGATTTCAGCCCTTTTAAAAGCATTTTTTTAGGATATTTTTCAACGAAGTTATCGGCTTTTCGTCATTTCAATACCTGCTAGTTACATTAATAATAACTGCCAATAAGAGTCAGAGATATCATTAAACAACTAGAGGCAGGATGCAAATAAAATTTGTGGTTTCGTCAAATATAGGAAAATTCGGGGGAGTGGCAAATGAATCTTTATTTGGGAATAGATTTCGGCACCACGGGCGCGCGATCGACAATCATCGACTCCCAGGGTACAATCCATTGCGAGACAGAACATACTTTTGCCAACGCGCAACAGCCGGAATTGCCCTCAGCGTGGCAAAATGCGCTGTGGGCTGTAATTGACCAAATTCCCCCAGCAATCCGCAATCAGGTAAGGGCGATCGCCCTTGACGGCACATCTTCGACTGTCATGCTGTGCAATACCGACGGTATACCAGTATGCGAGCCGATTTTATACAATGATGCGCGCGGTGCAGCGGTGACAGAGAGGTTGCGGGCGATCGCGCCGGATAACCACACAGTATTAAGCGCTACATCCAGTCTGGCTAAACTCCTGTGGTGGCAGGAGGGCGGGCACGGGGGCACCGCCCCTACGGTTTTCCTGCATCAAGCTGACTGGCTGGCGTTTTTGCTGCACGGGAAATTGGGAATTAGCGACTATCACAATGCTTTGAAACTCGGTTTCGATGTTGATACTTTGTGCTATCCGAATTGGCTGACGCAGGGAATTGCGGGGGCTGCAACTCCTGAATTGCCGCAAGTTGTCGCACCGGGCACGCCTGTGGGGGAAGTGAGATCTCAAGTGGGCGATCGCTTGGGTTTTCCCCGCGATTGTACAGTTTGTGCTGGCACAACCGATAGCATTGCAGCATTTTTAGCAAGCGGTGTCAATTTACCAGGGGAAGCAGTAACTTCTCTTGGTTCTACACTAGCAGTTAAACTGTTAAGTCATACCCGCGTAGATGATTCTAGATACGGGATTTACAGTCATAAATTAGGCGATTTGTGGTTAGTTGGAGGTGCTTCTAATACCGGAGGTGCCGTACTGCGACACTTTTTTACTGATGTTGAGTTAGATAATTATAGCAGACAAATTGAGCCAGAACAAGAGAGTTTGCTGGATTATTACCCATTGTTGAAAAAGGGTGATCGCTTTCCGATTAATGACCCGAATTTGCCGCCCCGACTCGAACCGCGTCCAACAGATTCAGTGGAATTTCTGCACGGTTTGCTAGAAAGCATAGCGCGGATTGAAGCGCGGGGATATCAATTATTGCAGGAGTTGGGTGCAACTCCTTTGACCAAAGTTTATACGGCTGGTGGCGGGGCGAAAAATTCGGTTTGGAGTGCGATTAGAAAGCGTTATTTAAAAGTCCCTGTTGAAACGCCAATTCATACTGCGGCTGCTTATGGAAGTGCGTTATTGGCGAAGCATGGAACGCAAATTTAAAGGTGGTAAATTTGGACTGATATCGCTATCGATTAAAACTAAAATGAGAGGAAGCAAACATTCTGATATATTGTGTTAAGTTGTTATCCCTAAAAATTAAGGACAATGGCAAAGCTACCTGATGACATCCTAAACACAATTTTTACCTTGCAGCGACGGCTAGTGGAAATCCTCAACGAAACAACCGCCACAGAATACATTTTAATGCAGCAGTTTGGCGAGACAGAAGCGACACTCCCCGAACTAGAATCCCTGGATAATGTTAAGGAAAGGTTGAGAAACCCTTACAATCGTTTGTACAGGCTTTTGCAGCAGGTAGCAGAATCTCAACCCGCTGCGAATGCGGATACGTTAAACTTTCTGTATAGAACGATAGAACAAACAGAGGCGGCTGTCGATGCCTCAGAAGCAACTATCCGAGAAATCAAAATGGATTGGAATTTGCCATGAATCAACAACCTAGAATCCCCGACGCTGAAACCAGAAAGCGACACGTTGAAAAGATGCGTGAAGTCTGCCAACAGCTTGACGCTTTGACTCTAAACCTGGATGAATTAATCGCCATATTTGAAGCTGATAACCGCCGCCAGCGTCGAGAACGTTTGGCGGGTAAATACAGGCGTGTGGAATCTCAGGTAGTCGAATAAGATATGAGATGTTGCATCATTCTTAATAAGTCTTTTATGAACAGGCTTTTCGGCCTGTTCCACAAAGAGTAAATTTTCTCGCTTCACAGACCGAAAAGCATGTTAAGAGAGAAGGGTGCAAGATGTGAGATAAGATCGATCGAGGGGCTATTCCCTGCGGGAGAGTCTTGAATCATTTCTTTTGTGTCCCCTGAAGTTGGGACGCAAGGTTGTGTAGTAACCGTTTAACCGCCGACTCCTATCGGGAGTTTTCAACACTTTTTTATTACACTCGCTGCAACTTAGCTGTTCTGGGATCGATGATTTTTCGGCCCAAACCCGAAAACTTAATTGCCAGATTAGTTTTATCGCCTTCTCCCAAAACGTGGGTAATTTCTCCCACTCCAAAAGCATGATGAAAAACCCGATCGCCCGTTTTCCACTCTGCCGATTGAGAATTCCCAGAATTAGCTGCTGAATTATTAGTTTTTCCCTTGGAAACAGCCGTTTTAGCTGTCTTAGTTTTCTTCGCACTTCCAGCCAGCAAATGTGTGGGCAATTCCCCTAAGAACAGTGAAGGGGTGCAGTGTTCCCGGAAACCTCCCCAGAGGCGGCGTTCGCGAGTGTGGGTGAGAAATAGCAATTCCTGGGCGCGAGTGATGCCGACGTAGCACAAACGGCGTTCTTCTTCTATCGCTTTTGGGTCGTCCAAGCTGCGGAAATTGGGAAATAAACCCTGTTCCATTCCGACTAGAAATACTACGGGAAATTCTAACCCTTTGGCGGAGTGCAGCGTCATCAGCGATACGCGGGAATCTTCTTCCTGCAAGTCATCTAAATCGGATGCTAAAGAGGCTTTTGCTAAAAATGATGTCAGCGTCGGTTCTTCGTTTTGTTCTTCAAATTGCAGGACAGCATTGTACAATTCTCTGACGTTTTCGATCCGATTTTCTGCTTCCTCGGTTCCTTGATTTTTTAAATCGTCAATGTAGCCTGAATCTTCGATAATTCCTTGGACAATTTGCGAAGCCGGCAGAGTTTCAACTTGCGATTGCCAACGACCAATCATTTCGGCAAACTTAATAATAGCTTTTGCCGATCGCCCTGCGAGAGTATTGACAGAAGATTCATCGCTGAGGATTTCCCACAACGGAATGCCCAATTGAGTTGCAGCGTCTTCGACTTTGGAAAATGTGGTATCCCCAATGCCGCGGCGGGGAGTATTGATGATGCGTTTGAGGCTGACGCTATCGTCGGGATTGGCAAGCACCCGCAGGTATGCTAGGATATCTTTGATTTCTTTGCGATCGTAAAACTTCAGGCCGCCGACAATATTGTAGGGAATATCTAAACGCATTAACGCTTCTTCAAAGGAGCGAGATTGAGCGTTGGTGCGGTAGAGAATCGCAAAATTACTGCCCTGTTCGTATTCGGAATTTTGGCGCTTCAAGGAATGAATTTGACCCGCTACAAATTCCGCTTCATCTAATTCGTTGTCGGCGCGCCAGACAACAATCGGAGCTCCCGGTTCGCGAGTCGGGCGCAGAATTTTTTCGATCCGTTCGGTATTGTGTTCGATCAAGTGGTTCGCCACTTGCAGGATGTTTTCGCGCGATCGATAATTTTCCTCTAATTTTACCATTGTCCGAGTTTTTTCGTCAGATAAACTATCTCCAAAATCCTCTTGAAATTCCAGCAATATGGTATAATCTGCCATCCGAAAACTGTAAATTGATTGATCGACATCGCCCACGACAAAAATCGAGCGGTTTTGCCATTTGTCGAAGTTTTTCGGGTCGGCGTTATTTGTCACCAACATCCGAATCAAATTGTATTGAGTGCGGTTGGTATCTTGGTATTCGTCAACTAAAATATGGCAAAACTTTTTATGCCAATAACTTAATACTTCCTCGTTTTGGCTCAAAAGTTTAACAGGAACGAGGATTAAATCGTCAAAATCTAGGGCATTGTTTGCTGCTAAAGCGTCTTGGTAGCGACTGTAAACATCGGCAATCACGCGACCTCGATAATCCGGTTCTGCTGCTTGGTATTCTAGAGGCGACCAACCTTTATTTTTAGCGTTGCTGATGACATAGCGGACTTTTCGCGGGTCAAATTTCTTGTCGTCGAGGTTCAGTGTTTTTGTAACAATTTGTTTGACGAGACTTTGAGCATCTGACTCATCAAAAATCGAAAAGTTTTTCTTCCACTGGCGCCCTTTTTCGTCTTGGTATTTTTCTATATCGTAGCGGAGAATGCGACCGCACAAAGAGTGAAAAGTCCCCATCCAAATGTGCTTGGTAATTCTCTGGTAAATTTGCGATCGCAATTTGGTTTGTACATCCGGGGCTAAGTCTACCAAAGGTTTGCCATATTCCGCTTCAGCTTGCTGAGTTGCCAGCAATTTCTCAATTCTTTCTTTCATCTCCCTGGCGGCTTTATTTGTAAATGTCACCGCCAGAATATTTTCAGGATCGACTCGATGCGTGCGAACTAAGTTAGCAACTCGGTAAGTTAGAGCTCTGGTTTTGCCGGAACCAGCGCCCGCTACTACTAACAGCGGCCCGTTATAATGGGCGACTGCTTGGCGCTGAGATGGGTTGAGGTGGCTGAGGAAATCAGTGGTTTGAGTCATAGCTAGAAAGTTAGTTTAATTTTTTAAGGGGTAAATAATACTTGGTATGCGATACCGCGAGTTCTTTTTAAGGTAAGGTGCGCCTAGCGCACCCTATATTATAACTAGAACGGTGATTTTTAAAACTTTAAATATTTTTTTGCCAAGCGACTTGTTTAAGCTAAGGTGTTTGGCGCGCACCCTACACTATAACTAGATAGGTAATTTTTTTTAACGTTTAAATATCCGTGTTAGCCACATTGCTGCTAATATTCCCAAGCCAATCCAAATGGCAATAATCACAACAGCCGCAGCCCGATTTATCGGTTTTCCTCGCTCTATTTCTGCGGCTGCTTTTTCCCGACACTCGGTTAAAACCTGTGGCGGAATCATCTTAAGTACCAGCCAAATTGCCACAGGTACAATTATCAAATCGTCCAAGTAGCCAAGAATCGGTATGAAGTCAGGAATTAAGTCGATCGGGCTAAAAGCATAGGCAACCGTAAGCCCTGCTAAAATTCTGGCGTACCAAGGTACTCTCTGGTCTGTACTGGCTAAATAAACAGCGTAAGTCTCTTTTTTTAGTCGGCGGGCAACTTGTTTTAAGGATTGCATCTTTTAACAATTTTATCATTTTTAAATTTTATTTAAAATGAAATAAGAGTTACGTCGGAGTGTCATAAACTGGGTGGTTTTCTATATTTATCGCTGCCAAACGTCTTATTTGACCCAGAACACCAATTTTTTAGTGGAGCGTCCTGCGGACATCATAATAACTCATAATTTCTTCAGAAGTACGGACTATTTTTGTAGTTGCTAAAAATGTAACAACCCGGATATTTAGCAATTTCAGTGGGAAGGTAAAGTATAGCATCTGTGGTATGTGAGGAGAATCAAGTTTATGAATTCAAATTTGCAACGTCGCGATCGCATTAATTTCCGTAGTCTGGTAACAGCGTTGTGTTTAACCTTAACTCTCGTGAGTTTTGTGAGATTAGATCCGGCGGTGGCTCAAGAACAGCGGATCAGAACGCTGAGTGTTACTGGGCGGGGTGTGGAAGCGATTCCTACCACCCAAACACAAGTGAGGCTGGGGGTTGAGGTGCAGGGGAAAACGGCGGCCGAGGTGCAGCAGGAAGCTGCGAGACGATCGTCCGCTGTGGTAGAGTTGCTGCGATCGCGCCAAGTCGAAAAACTCGAAACTGCCGGCATCACCCTCAATCCCATTTATAACTTCGACAACAACCAACAGCGCTTGACGGGCTATACGGCGACGAATACCGTCAGTTTTCGGATTAATACTGCATCTGCAGGCACTTTGCTCGACGATGCGGTGAATGCCGGAGCCACACGCATCGACGGTGTGAGTTTTGCCGCTGCCGAAAGTGCGATCGAACAAGCTCGAAAACAAGCCCTCAAAAAAGCCACTCAAGATGCTCAAGCGCAAGCGGATGCAGTCTTTAGCGCCCTCAACCTGAAGCGGGGAGAGATTCTGGGCATTCAAGTCAACGGTGCGAGCGCGCCGCCTCCAATGTATCGGCAATTGGCTGGTGCTCGCGCTGCTACTGCTGATGCTACAACGCCTGTGGTGGGGGGGGAACAGCAGGTAGAAGCTTCTGTGACTTTGCAATTTGGATATTAATAATATAGTTAGGGGTTGAACTGGCCACATCAGCTTGACCCTAACTATTTCTCGATTTATCAAGCAGCTTTTTCTACAAAAAACTTTAGCCGTTTTAACCACTTCTGCCAGTAGTCCAGAAACGGAATCTCTCCTTCTTGAGGGGGAGAGTTCCTCAATAAATAGACTCTCTGTTAAACCGTAGGCGATCGCATTCCTCCTAAACAGAAAAGAGTGGACTCTTTTCTAAGATCCACTCTCTGTTAAACTCTCTTAGGGCTAACTTTAACAAGCTGGAGTTAAGCCCTTACTTTACCTAGTCCTTAATGATTCTCTTGTCATTAATGACCACTTTGTCTTTGAGTTCAGGACTGCCGGAGATGTGAAGATCACTATCCTTATTTTCCTCGGCGGATTCGGCTAGATATTGGGCAGATGACTTAACATCGTGCGCTGCACGTTTAGCAGATTGGGCTGCATTTTGAGCAGATGATTTTAAATCCTGCGCTGCACCTTGAGGAGATGGGGTTGCATTTTGGGCAGATGACCTAAAATCAGGCACTGGAGGTTTAGCAAATTCGGCTGCATTTTGGGCAGATGACCTAAAATCAGGCACTGGAGGTTTAGCAAATTCGGCTGCATTTTGGGCAGATGATTTAAAATCATGCGCTACACCTTGAGGAGATTGGGCTGCATTGTGGGCAGATGACTTAACATCCTGCTTAACATCCTGCGCTGCACCTTTAGCAGATTCGGCTGCATTTTGAGCAGATGACTTAACATCATGCGCTGCACCTTTAGCAGATTCGGCTGCGCTTTGAGCAGATGACTTGATTGATTCGGCTGCACTCTTGCCAGATGACTTAAGCGATTCGGCTGCACTTTTTATAGATGGCTCAACTGCTTTCGCTGTATCTTTTACAGTCGATCTAAACTCCTTAGTTGCCCCCTCAATTTCTTGAGCTACAGCTTTGGCAGAAGGCTTAACTTCATCAGCCGTACTCTTAATAGAGTCCGCTGCACTTTGTATAGAAGGCTTGACACCTTCGACTGTCTGCTTGACTGAATCTTTTACTTCTCTAATCGTAGGTTTGACTTCCTCGGATGCACTCTTGACTGCATCTACTACAGAAGGCTTGGCTTCCCTAACTGTCTCATTGACAGATTCGGCTATACCTTTAATCGAAGGCTTAGTTTCCTCAACAGTCTCTTTGACTGCTTCTGCTGTAGCTTTGATAGATGGTCTAACTTCTTCAGCAGTTTCCTTTACTACTGTCCCTAGCTCTTCTACAGTGTGTGTAATACCGTCTGCTACGCTGTGTGCTGCATCCCCTAAATTATCTACAGCACGGTTAACAGTATCAGCAGTACCTTTACCAATCATAGCGCCAGCAACTGAGCCTGCTACAGCACCAATAATGCCTCCAGAGCGAGCACCTAGTATACCACCGACTGCTGCTCCAGCTATCCTCGCACCAAGGCCTGAACCTGATGATTGATCTTCCTGTGATTCTGCATTTTCGTTAGTCTGAGCCTGAAGCTGCTGGTTTTCGCTATTGTCAACATTCTTTTCATGGAAGTCACGATTGGCTTCAGGCTGGTTAAAAGGCTGGTTATTATCAGTCATAAATATCCTTGGGTATTACTGCTACATTTACTAGCCTAACTATATACTTCTCAGAAAATCTACTGCCTAAGAACTAGATTTTGACTGTTACTTAAGAAGTAGATTCTTAAAAATACTGACCACTACGGCGCTAGCGGTTCCCTGTTCATTCGACCTTGAAGAAGCTGGATGCGCGCGTTAGCGAAGCCCTCGAAGAGGATCGCACATCTGGAACAGTCTTAGCTTAGCGAGCCAAAAATAACTCATGTATACAGATTTTTTTTACAGATTCAATGATTAATAAATCTTCTCAAACAAGAATATAAAATTCCAGCTTATAACTTAACTTATAAATAAATATATATTCTAAAAAAAGTTGCTACCATTAAATAATTGAATTAAGTGATTTGTTTTGTAGACGTTGCTGATTTACGGTCGGAAAAGCTAAATATGCAAGTCAGAGAAACCAGTATCCACAAAGATTCGGGATTTTCAACTGATTTTTTCCATACCCTGATTAAGCAACGCCAGATTTTGGAGTGATCTAACTCACGAGGAGAGCTCTTTGAACAGCAACTTGACCGCTTTAGCCACAGAAGCCCGATCGCACTTACGCGTAATTGGGCATAATTTCGATCGCTCCTAAATTTTAGCGTCACATACGGCAAAATGCCGTATATAATAGAGAGATTATATCTACCGTATTTTGTATGACTAAAACTACTAAATCGGAACCGTCAGCCCGATTGGAGGCTCGTATCAGTCCAGAGATTAAAGCCCTTTGGCAAAAAGCCGCTGACTTAGAAGGACGTACCTTAACAGATTTCGTCATCGCCAGCGTTCAAGCAGTCGCTTCCAAAGTTATTGAACAGCACCAAAGACTGAAACTTGACCTTGACGACAGCGAGGCTTTCGTAAATGCCCTACTGAATCCAACCCAGCCGAATCAAGCTCTCAAAGCAGCAGCCTTGCGCTACAAACAAGTGATGGGCGATGGTACTCACAATTGAACCCTTAGATAGCAGCAGACATCACAGAGAGCTTTTTTGTTGTGGACAAGATAGTTTGGACAACTACATCCGCAAACAAGCTTCTCAGGATATCAAAAAGAAAGTCGCAATCGTATTCGTTTTAGTGGACTCTCCCAACACAGATGTGATTGCCTATTATAGGCTTTCTGCATACACCATTGAACTCGCAGAGTTAAATGAATCTTTTGCAAAAAAGCTGCCCCGCTATCCCCTTCTACCTGCTACATTGCTCGGTCGTTTGGCAGTCGATCGTACTTACCAAGGTCAACATCTCGGCGAGTTAATTCTGATAGATGCTTTGACAAAAGTACTCTTGGCAACTGCACAAGTTGCATCTCTCGCTGTCATTGCAGAAGCTCTGGATGAGCCAGCAGCCAATTTCTATCAAAAATATGGTTTTCAAAAATTCAAACAAAACCCGATGAAGCTTTATCTACCAATGAAATCGGTGGAAGAACTTTGTCAAAATTATAACATTTAGTTGATTTTGTTAAAAACCGATCACCCATCCCACTCCCCAACCCCAACCCCAACATCCCCCAAAACTTCAATTACTACCGGATCGTCGATCGAAGTACCCGATATCGACTACAGTAAACACAAAATATTATTGGCGGTGATTTGAGTGATTGAGACTTTAGCAACAGGAATCGCAGCAGCCGGTTCGCTGCTAGCATTGGGCGGATTGGGCCTAGAGTTGAACTATCGCCGGACTGGAAGTGCAAATAAACTAGAACTAACAGCCGGAGAATGGCACTTAGCCATCTCGGAACCCAACCGCTATCTTTTAGTCGGGGAAATGGAGTTCCGCAACCTGACACAGCGATTTGAGATTATGTTGCCGGAAGTGCGGGCACAGGTGAAACTGCTGTCTGACGGAAGTTTGGATGGCGTTACCTCCGAGACAAAGGTGATTCCTTGCCACAAAGACGCAGCAGCCAGAGCAGACGATTACTGGTTCGGCTATATTGTTAAAGCCCAAAAAAACACGAAAATTAAAGTTTCTGTAGACATTCAAGGGCAAGATTTAACCAAATTGCAATCAGCTTGGGTGCAAGTACACTTCGTCACCTACGGCCCAGGTGGCCGCATCCCGAAAGTCCGTAACGTAGTAGTCCCGCTGCAATTTCCCAACTCGGAGACAGTACCTAATGCCCGAAATGTCGGAGTTGCCGAAGTTTTGCCGATTCGCACCCACATCCTGACGGAATTGGACAATCCCGTCGAAATTGTCAAGCGTTACGTGCTGCCGCGCGCCCAGAAAGGCGATATTGTCGCCCTCGCAGAGACTCCCTTGGCTTTGATGCAGGGACGCTATCGCCATCCCAGTGAAGTCAAACCAGGATGGGCGGCGAAGCGAGTGTGTTTGTTTTTCTTACCCATGTCGAGTTTGGCTACAGCTTGCGGAATGCAGACGTTGGTTGATGTAGTCGGCCCTTGGCGCGTAGTAGCAGCATTTGCGATCGGCGCTGTGGCTAAAATATTCGGTAAACCGGGAGTCTTTTACCAACTAGCAGGGGAACAAGCCAGACTGATCGACGACGTTACCGGGACTTTGCCTCCCTTCGACCAATTTATTGTCCTAGGCCCGGACAATCCCCAGCAAGTTGTAGAAGAAATTCAACGAGAAACCGGACTTGCGGCGGCGATCGTAGACGCTAATGACTTGAAAGCAGTTAAGATATTAGCAGCGACCTCCGATTTATCGGTAACATTCTTAGAGCAAGCCTTGCGAAGCAACCCCGCCGGGAATGCTGACGAGCGAACACCGGTCGTTGTAATTCGACCTCTGCAACAAAAATCTTGAGTTGAAAACAGAAAATTAAAAATTCAAAAAGATGATTTGCAATTTTTAATTTTCGATCGAGCAAGAAAGGGAGAAGAATCAAAAGTTATAAGTTTTGAAATCAAAATTTACCCATTCAAAACTCCAAACTTATCTAACTCTTCCCCTTTCTGAATTTTTATTTTTAAATTTCCATTCTCCACTTTTATGCTATGACTTCATTTCCCTCCCAAAACCAAAACCAGGTTGTGATTCGCCCGTTTCAGTATCGCGATATCGAGGTGATGGAACAACTGTGCGCGGAAACAGCCGAAGAGCCAGAAAACCGCAAGGGCGCAAGCTGCGACGTGGTACTAGGTAGAAAGTTGCAGCAGATTCGTCGCTGGTACGGACTACTAAAGATTTTTAGCTTGTTTCCCAACCCTTGTCAGTCCCTGTTCCGGGCCCATGTTGCCGAAGAAGAAGGGAGCGTTAAGGGCATAATTCAGATTTCTCCTTTCAACCGCACCCGCAGCACTTGGCGGATCGATCGCATAGGAGTAGACCCGGAAGCCCGCAGCAAAGGAATTGGTTCCATGCTGCTGCGGTACTGCTTTGAGGCAGTCTGGGAGGCGCGCACGTGGCTGTTGGAAGTGAATGTCGGCGACAACACTTCCTTGGCTTTGTATCGGCAAAACGGGTTTCAGCCTTTGGCCCAGATGACTTACTGGACGATCGCCCCAGAACGCCTGCAAGAAATGGCAAGCTCGACCCCAGATTTGCCCAACCTGCTGCCTGTTAGCAACGCCGACGCTCAGTTGCTCTATCAACTGGATACCGCGTCTATGCCGCCCCTGGTGCGCCAAGTATTCGATCGCCACATTCAAGATTTCAAAACCAGTTTTTTCGGCGCTTTAGTCGAAGGTGTCAGACAGTGGCTGGGCAAAACCGAGGTAGTCAGCGGCTACGTGTTTGAACCGCAGCGCAAAGCCGCGATCGGCTATTTTCAGGTGCAGCTATCCCGCAACGGCCAGCAACCGCACGTCGCTCAGTTGACTGTACACCCCGCCTACACTTGGCTTTACCCAGAACTGCTGTCCCAGATGGCGCGCCTTGTTCAAGATTTCCCGGTTCAAAGCCTGCAACTGGCTTCCGCTGACTATCAGCCGGAACGGGAAGCTTATTTAGAGCAATTTGGAGCAGTGCGCGTGGAACACAGTTTGCTGATGTCTCGATCGGTGTGGCACAAATTGCGCGAGTCCAAGTTAGTCTCTCTCGAAGGACTCCAGCTATCTGAAATGCTGCAAAGCTTCCAGCCAACTCGCAAACCCGTACCGGGCCGGATGTCCTGGCTCGGCCCGATGGCTGGGGAAGCAGCAGCAGGGCCCGCATCCTCCGAGATAAAACCGCTCTTGACTGACTCAGGAAACAGCCAAACCAATCAAGCTAACCCCTTGGGCAGCCAAAATTCCGAATCAGCAGCAACTGATGGCAGCAGCATTTTGCCTTTAAATCTGCCAGAGTTGCCTCTAGACGGTGGCTGGCCAGGAGAACTCAATTCTTAATATGTGAAAGCAGAAGGTAAAAGGTAGAAGACAGAAAAAAATAGAATTAATCATCCAAAAAATTCTATTTTTTTCTGTCATAATCCCAAAATATCCCTTCTGCTTTTGATTGATATCAACCTAAGATTACCTATCTTCTTCTTACTTTCTTATCTTCTTTCTTCGCGTTCTTCGCGTCTTCGCGGTTCGTTAAAAAAAAACGGCAACTAACAAAGAAGTAAATCTAAAATCTAAAATCTAAAATCTAAAATTGCTTGATTGATAATGTCCAACGATAAATTATGGATTTCAGCACTGGGATTAGATATCGGCCTCAAACGAGTCGGCATCGCCGGGTGTGACGGCACCGGCTTAATAGCTACGGGCATTACAACTCTGGTACGATCGTCCTTTGAGCGAGACGTAGCTTATCTCCGAGAACTCGTGCGAGAGCGGAGAGTGGAAATTTTGGTGGCAGGCTTGCCCTACTCCCTGAACGGAGAATTGGGTGCTCAAGCCCGACAGGTGCAGAAATATGCGAATCGCATCGCCACAGCCCTAGAACTCCCCCTAGAGTACGTGGACGAGCGCCTGACTTCGGTTGAGGCAGAGGAATTGATGAAAACACAAGGGATTTCCCTGTCGCAAAATAAGGGTGCGATCGATCGCAAAGCAGCGGCCCTGATTTTGCAGCAGTGGCTAGACGAGCGGAGGCAAAATATCTCCGCCCTTCCCAATCCTTGATAGCTTGTAACAGAGGCGTGATATCCTGGTTGTGCAAGTTTGCTACGCACACCTGTAACCCTTGACAAACTGGAGAAAATTCTGCTGTACCCTCGGTACTGAAGAAGCACAAAATCGTGATTTGTCCTCAGTGTCGCTTGCTAACTCGACTGAGATTTAAACGCTGCACTCCTCGCCTGTGGAAAAGGCCGCGAGTCTCGCGGTTGAAGCTTGTGGACTGGCGATCGCCCACTTAGCCAGAATATCGCCACGAAAATTCCCAATTGTCAAGCCAACGTTACTGAATTATTGACGGAAAACTAAGATACACGCGATGTCCTCATCCCCATACCGCAAAAAAGAGAATGGCAATTCCAACGAAGAGTCCGTCACCTTGACGGATGAAGTTGGGCGATCGCTGACTTGCAACATAGAATATTCTATGAACCTAGAAGGTGAAGAATACGCTTTGCTGCTGCCAATTGACTCCCCAGTAGAAATTTTTACCTGGCACGGAGACGATAACGACGAAGCTGCAATTCCTGTAGAAGACGAGACCGAAATTGACAAAATTTTTGATACCGCTAAAGTTGTCCTGCAAGAGCAGAACTTGACGCTCCGGCGCACGGCGGTGACGTTGACTGTGGTTGGCGAATTGCCGGAATTTCCCGAAGAGGATATGGCATCCGATGTCGATCCAGATGAGGAGTCCGAGTTCGAGGAACTGATGTGGCTGACCAGTTTCTACCACGAAGAACAGGAATATGCCATTTATACGCCTTTAGACCCGTTCTTTATCTTGGCTAGAATGGATGAGGACGGCAAGCCAGAATTGCTCTCGGAAGAAGAGTTCCAAAGGCTGGAACCGATGTTACCTATGCTGGAAGACCAGTTCTTTGACGAGCTTGATTAGATATTAATTGCAGGCACCAGTCCTGATGGCAAAAAGCAGAATTTTTTACTATTTTATAAAAAAGTAAACTGCTCGCCCGATCGAACTTTTTCTAGATGGCCGCTTCTGCCTTCGCGATCGGGCTTTTGAATTGAGCCGCGTGAATTGGGTCTTTTAAATGGCTTGTATTCGTAACTTTTCGGTCATCAATCGCAGGTCATCAGTCATTAGTCGCTAGTTAACCGCCGCTTATCCAGGACAACGGACTATGAATAAAGAACAAATGACAAAAGGCAGCACGCGCGAGAGCCGAAAAGGTACTCCGCAAGTCTCTAAATGGTTGTTTTATCTGGCCTTGCTGCCGGCAATCTGGGGGGTTTGCGCTTGGCAGGGCTGGGCTTGGTGGAGCTGGGCTTCGGCGCCACCTAAAATCACATCCTCATCGGGAAATCCGGCAGAGGATGCTGCTGTTTCGATCCAAATTCCGGAGGGTACTCCCAGTCAAAAAATAGGCCGGGATTTAGAGGCCGCGGGGTTGATTCGATCGAGTTCGGCATGGAATATGTGGGCCCGCTGGCTGACTCTGCAAAACCGCGAGGGAGGTTTTAAAGCAGGAACTTACCAACTTTCGCCTACTCAGCCTCTGAGTGCAGTTGCTGACAAAATTTGGAAGGGCGAAGTCGCACAGCAGAGTTTCACTATTCCAGAAGGGTGGTCGCTGCAACAAATGAGCGCTTATTTTGAAGCGCAAGGTTTTTTTCCGGCTAAGGATTTTATGGCGGTGGCGAGTCAAGTTCCCTACGCTCAGTACCCTTGGCTACCGAGCGGATTGCCTCACTTGGAAGGGTTTTTGTACCCGGATACTTATCAGCTAGACGGCGATGCAATTAGCCCGGAAGCTGTCATCAAGCAAATGCTCGGTCGCTTCGAGCAGTTGGCTTTGCCGATCTATCAAAAAAATCAGAAGAATACTAAGCTGGATTTGAAAGAGTGGGTGACGCTGGCTAGTATTGTAGAAAAAGAGGCTGTGGTTGCTTCCGAGCGGAACCGTATTTCTGGGGTATTCAACAACCGTCTGAATAAGGGTATGCCCTTGGGTTCTGACCCGACGGTTGAATACGCTCTCGGCATCAGGCAAACGAAGGAAAAGCCTTTGACTTTCAAGCAGGTGGAAACACCTTCTCCTTACAATACTTACATCAATGTAGGGCTGCCGCCAACTCCGATCGCATCTCCGGGAATCGCCAGTCTGGAAGCGACTCTGACTCCTGAAAATACAGAATACCTGTACTTTATGGCGCGGTACGACGGCACTCACATTTTCAGTCGCACCCTGGCCGAACACAATGCTGCTGTGGCTCAAGTTGACCAAAAAGTGCGATCGACTCAATAGATGGGCAATGACTAATACAAAAGTAAAAAGTCAAAAGTCACAAAGCCAAAGCAATAATTATTCACTTTTGATTTTTTACTTTTTTAATCTTTAACTTCCAATTTCTTATTTGTCAATCTAAAAACTAAAATCTAAAATCATTATGACTTGGGGTAAAATACTACAGCCTGACTTAGTTTTAGGCGATTCAGTCATGAAGTTAACGGCTGACATTCTTCAGGAATATAATATTAAAGGATTAGTTTTGGATGTGGACGAAACTCTCGTTCCCATCACAGCAATGAATGCTTCTCCTGAACTCACCCTGTGGGTGGAAGAAATAAAACCCGTAGTATCGCTATGGTTGGCGAGCAATAATTTAAGTCAGACTCGGATCGGTCGGATTGCTGAGTCTTTGAATCTACCTTACATCACGGGTGCGGCTAAGCCGTCGCGCCGCAAGTTGCGAAGGGCTATTAATGCGATGAATTTGCCGGTGGAACAGGTGGCGATGGTGGGCGATCGACTTTTTACTGATGTTTTAGCAGGCAATCGTTTGGGTATGTTTACTATTTTAGTGGAACCAATGATTGATGCTGGGTATGCGCTTCGCAAGTATCCGGTGCGCTCTTTTGAAGTTTGGGTTTCTCAAGCTTTGGGGGCATCTCTGAAAATTAAAGATTAAAATTGGGCATTGGGCATTGGGCATTGGTAATTAGGAATTGGGAATTGGTAACTAATGGCAACAGACAACAGTCAACCGTCAACAGTCAACAGTCAACAGTCAACAGTCAACAGACAACAGACTCAAACTATTGTTGTTAAAATTGGAACTTCCACTCTGACTCGATCGACTACAGGAAACTTAGCTCTTTCAACTATTGCTGCATTGGTCGAAATTTTAGCTGATTTGCGGCAGCAAGGCCATCGAGTAGTTTTGGTTTCTTCGGGTGCAGTTGGGGTTGGCTGCGCGCGCTTGGGTTTGACGGAACGCCCGCGAAATATCGCTCTGAAACAGGCTGTGGCGGCTGTGGGCCAAGGGCGGCTGATGCGGGTGTACGATGACTTGTTTACTACTCTGCAACAGCCGATCGCTCAAGTATTGCTCACCAGGGGCGATTTAGTGCAGCGTAACGGTTATGTTAACGCTTACAATACTTTTCAGCAATTGCTCAGGTTGGGCGTGATTCCGATCGTCAATGAAAACGATACAGTAGCGGTAGACGAGCTCAAATTTGGCGATAACGACACGCTTTCGGCGCTAGTAGCGAGTTTGGTAGAAGCAGATTGGTTGTTTGTGCTCACAGATGTCGATCGGCTGTATTCCGCCGATCCGCGCAGCAATCCCGACGCGCAGCCGATCGCCCTAGTCCAAAGTATGGCACAGCTCACAGAATTTCAGGTGCAAACAGGAGATTCCCGCAGCGGTTGGGGAACCGGCGGAATGGTGACAAAAATTGAAGCGGCGAGAATAGCAACTGCATCGGGAGTGCGGACTGTCATCACTGACGGCTGCTTTCCTGGTAATATCGAGAAAATACTTAACGGAGAGTCGATCGGTACTCAATTCGAGCCTCAACCGCGCCCTGTAAACGCTCGCAAACACTGGATAGCTAACGTGCTAATTCCAGCAGGAAAACTATATTTAGATGCGGGTGCTGTCAAGGCAATTTCCCACGGTGGAAAATCGCTTTTAGCTGCGGGTATTGCTCAAGTAGAAGGAGAATTTCAAGCTGATGATTCCGTGCAGTTGTGCGATGCAGCCGGCAAGCAAATTGCTAGAGGACTTGTGAATTATAGCAGTTTAGAACTGAGACAAATCCAGGGCTGCAAGTCAGAGAAAATTGCTGATATTTTAGGCTATGCAGGCGTAGAAACGGCGGTACACCGAGATAATTTAGTGATTGTTTAAACTAACAAATATCGAGACAGTCGATCGGGCAATGAGCGAAGGCAGAAATTGAGGATATTTGCAGCACAGTCTTGCAAGAATTTGTTTGGCTGTGTTGGAACAGCTCGTTCATCGCTTCTGTAAACAGTTCAAATAAGTTTTGTGCTAATTCTAAAGCTGCTTGGTATTCCGCATCTGTAAGTTTGATCTCTGCTAAAATTTGCAACATCTCTGGCGTGTTTAAAAGGTGATAATTTTCTAAACCCCCATAAGAACCTCCAAAATCAACAGATTCTTTTTGGTTAATTTGCTGTAATTCCATTACCACTGCTAGCGCCGCCTCAAAAAAAACTTGGGCAGTTCCTTCGAGGACTTCCACTAACACCAGTTTCTGAATGGGAGAGGCTTTCCAAGCGTAGCGTTCGATCACTGAACAAAGCGATCGAGTTTTTTTAGTTTCTTCACCCCAAAGCATTCTGAAATCGCCGTAACTCATTAATTGGTTTAAGCCCAGCTCCTCTAGGTATTCTAGATAGTCGTGCCAATAATAGTTTTTTTTATAAGTATATTTATTAATCAGTTCCTGAACGTTGTTATTACTAGAAGATTCTCGCAGCACATATTTATTTAAATCGCTCAAGCCCACAGCCAAAGGAGCGAGTACAGGTGCAAAAATTAGTCGTTGATTCGCGTGAATATCTTTGTTGGCTAGAAAGTCAAACAAGGGCAATTTTGCAAACTCTTGCTTTTTGGGTTCAATGAATGCTACAATGGCTTTCATACTTTTTTCGCCTAAATGGTTGCTGTCAAGATAATCTTCATACCTCCGTTAATTATCTATATTATCGAGCATAAATAATTGTGTTTATTATCATACATATTTGTATTTTAGATCATAGGTAAGAGTGTTGGCAGTCACAGGAAATTGTGACTTGTATCATATTGTGCCAGAAGTTCGAGCATCTGATTCACTAGAGATAAAATGTTCTACATTTAGATTGCATATTTCAGGCATTGCTCAAAGCGACCCCACAAAAGTTGGATTATTTTTTGACAGGCAAGTTAAAGGCTGATTAGCTTATCTAGGCAAGTGAGCATTCTGCTCGAACTCCTAAAAAATGGTGTTTACAAAATCGGGATGCTGCCTGCAAATCAGTCCTAGACGCATAGGAGTCTCGAAACCAGGTTTCTTTGCAGATTCATCGCTGCTCAACAAAAATTTTTCTGAGAAACCCGGTTTCTTTAACCCTTGGTTTTATTGCTTCTTCCCTCTTTCCTCTTCCCTCTTGTTATTCCTTCTTCCTTCTTCCTGTGGCCATAAGTCTCAAAATAACAATTTCCCATTCTCAGAATTGCCTTTAGGTGCGTTCTGAGTTACTCTATCTTTTGGATCAGTTAACACAATTATAGGAGTTAATCTTGGAACGGACTTTTTTAGCGATTAAGCCCGACGGCGTACAGCGCGGACTCGTCGGCGAAATTATCGGTCGTTTTGAAGCCAAGGGCTTTAAGTTAGTTGGCATGAAGCTGATGACGGCGAGTCGCGAACTAGCGGAACAACATTATGATGTTCACAAAGAAAAACCCTTCTTTGCTGGATTGGTAAACTTTATCACTTCAGGCCCTGTAGTGGCGATGGTTTGGGAAGGCGACGGCGTTGTGGCATCGGCGAGAAAAATCATTGGCGCCACAAATCCTCTGAATGCAGAACCTGCGACAATTCGGGGCGATTTTGCCGTCAATGTCGGCCGTAATCTCATTCACGGTTCTGATGCTGTCGAGACTGCCCGTGCGGAAATTAGCCTTTGGTTCAAGGAAGAAGAATTGAGTGCTTGGACACCTTGTTTAACTCCTTGGATTGTGGAATAGTTTTGATATTCTCCCGGTGGTTAATCGGGAGATATAGCCTTTTTTAGACAGATGAAATATCATGTCGCTGACTCACTCATAACTGTAAACTATAGAATAGTTTGAGATGTTTACTCGTTACCAGGAGCTGGCTGGTAACGAGAAGAAAAAACGTTAATCGGAACTTAAAAACTCCAAATAATTATTAGTCAATTCTTTGACTGCTAATTCGTAAAACTGTTGACCGTGTTCGGGGGTTGCTAAGCCCGGATTTGAACCCATTCTCCCGTCGGGAAATCGGCGGCGGAAGTCAGCGGCACCGTAAATTTTGTGTCCGGAACCGACTTGTTCCGAAAGCTGAGCTTGCTTGATTGCTTCTGGATAAAGGTACTGGGTTAAGGCGACTTCGCTGGGGGTGGCGTGGGAACCTTCTTGGTTTCCGTATAATTCTTTTGCTAGTTGGTAAACTGAACCGCACATGAACCAGTTGCCGATTTGACACTGGATTTTATCGGCATTGGGTAAATGCAAGTCTGACAAATGCGCGTATGTCTCGGAAAATGCTGCTTTCATTGTCGCAATGTTGCCACCATGACCGTTAATGAAGAAATATTTCTCAAATCCCGCTTTTGCCAAAGATGTGATATAATCCCTGATTACCAGTATTAGAGTCTGGGGTCGGAAGCTGATTGTGCCGGGAAAGCTGGTGTGGTGCAAGGCCATCCCGACATTAATTGTGGGGCCGATTAAGGCATTGGCAGCTTCGCCGACACCGCGGGCGATCGCCTCGGCAGCAATGGCGTCAGTCCCGATCAAGCCGGTGGGCCCGTGCTGTTCGGTGGAGCCGATCGGGATAATTATGCCGAGGGAGCTTTCGAGATAAGCTTCTACCTCGGGCCAGGTACTCAAATGCAGCAACATGATAGGCAGTCTACAGAATTTTTACTTGCTATCGTCGATCGTAGCCGGCACGGGAAAAAAAAGGACTTTGGGGCAACTTATTATTGTATTATTAAAAAAAGCTCTTAAAGTGCGATCGCACCTTTACCGTTATATTACTTAACGTTAATAATTTAACCACTTAATAACCAAAACTTTACCTTTTAATAACCTTTTAAGAGTAGTATAACAAGCATATCCCTCTAGATTGGGTGTTACGTGGTCAATTAACAGCGGGCAATGTTTTATGAAATTAACACCGACCCCGAAAAATGACTAGACTTCTGTGGCCTGGACGCAGGCAGACAGCGCGGTTCCGACAACTGCTCTACGGCTGTATTCCTTACACGAGCAAGTAGCAAAGGTCGAGCGCGTGCCTGTAGGATGGGCTGGCGAAAGATTCTAAGCGATCAAACAAATGGCGATCGTACAAGCGATCGCAGCGCGAGAGTACCTCAGCTACTGAAGAAGGTACCTCGCGCTAGCCACATACAAACATCACTCCCACTGATATTTATGTCTTCTGCTGAATTAAGCGAAAGTCCTTCAAGGTTGGCTGTTGGACAAGCCGGCCGTATCTTGTTATTGGAAGGTGAAGATCTGTTGCGGGAAATGCTAGCTTTAGCCCTTAAAGAACAGGGCTACGAGGTGGTGGTTACTAGCGACGGGCGCAACGCTTTGCCTTCTGTACAGGCTGCTTCGTCATACCACGGTGAATTTGCCTTTAACCTGTTAATTATGGATTCAATTAACGGTTTGGATCTGTGTCGAATGTTACGGCATCAAGGAAATCCCGTCCCTATTTTGATTATCGGTGCTAGAGGAAGTGCCAACAATTGCGCTTTTTATCTAGAAGCCGGATCGGATGATTATCTGACCAAGCCTTTTGGAATGCGGGAGTTTATCGCTCGCTGTCGGGCGCTGATGCGACGCCAGCGCCTCGGTCATTTGCGACAACCGATGATGCTGCAATATAAGAGCATAACTTTGTATCCTGAAGAGTGCCGCGTGTTGGTTCGTGGTCTGGAAGTCAAATTTTCTCCTAAACAGTTTCGCTTACTAGAACTATTTATGAGTTATCCCCGGCGAGTTTGGTCTCGTGATCAGTTGCTGGAAAAAATTTGGGGTCAAGATTTTATCGGAGACAGCAAAACAGTTGATGTTCACATCCGCTGGCTGCGCGAAAAGTTGGAAATAGATCCGGCCCAACCGGAATATATCATTACGGTACGAGGGTTTGGCTATCGATTTGGTTAAAATATTAAATCAGTTTTAGGGTGGTAAATTGCAGTCGAATAGACAAATAAGGACACAAAAATGTTGTGTCCTTATTTGTCTATGGAGGGTGGGCAATACAATAGCTTGGAGGTGCAACCACTAGAGATATTCCAGCGACTGTTGCCGTTCTCTTTTACCCTGGGCGATCGGTATAAACTGACATATTGCACCATTGTCAAAAACAAGCAAGATGACTGTTCCACAAAGAATTTTCTTGTGGAACAGGCCGGAAAGCCTGTTCATAAAAAGCGAAGGGTGCAACATCTCAGTATAAATCAAAACTCCCCCGTCCACTCCCAACAATGAAGTTTCCAGCAATCTCCTGCAACCGCAACAGCCGCCACCATATCTGAACTGGGAATTAATTCAATTAAAGACCATCTCGATGCTTCTTCGGGGTTGTCTTCAACATTTAACAGCGCGGCAGGTTCTCCTGGTGCGAGGGTGACATCAAACTGATTCAGGGGAATAGAAAGTCCTTTACCGACTGCTTTGATATAGGCTTCTTTGCGAGTCCAGCAGGTGAAAAAAGCTCTGGGTTGGAGATGTTCTGGAAGCGAAAGCAACACAGAGTATTCTAATGGTGAAAAAAACTTTTTAGCAATTTCCAGGCAAGGAAAGTTGGTATTTATGCCTTCAATATCGACACCAATATCTCGATTTTTGGTAATCGCAATTAGAGCAATGTTTCCTGAGTGAGACAAATTGAAACGCAGGGTATTTCCACCTTGGGCGGCGATGATAGAGGGTTTGCCGTAGGGATTGTAGTCAAAGCGCAAAATGTGAGGATTTATGTTAAGATAGCGACTCAGAATCGCTCTGAGTACCCCACGACTGACAATAAATTGCGATCGACCTTTGGGAAAGTGAAAACCCTCGGCTTTTGTCCGCTCGTCGGTAGAGAGAGTCTGTTGTAAACTCTGCAAGCAAGATTCTGTTTGAGCCAGAGAGACGCGCCAAACATGAATTTCGCCCAGATCCAATGTCAAGTCTTGGGGTGGAGAATTCCACGAATCAAAAGCAGCAATCATGTATTTATCTTATTTTCTGAGTCACCTCATCCAGCATTCCCAGAAACAGGCAAGATTCCTGTTCTACTTGTGTTCTACTTTGAGCAACAGGCAAGATTCCTGTTCTACAACAGATGAATTTCAATCGCAAGGGTCAATTAATCCAGGTTTGTACAACTTTTCCTGCTATTTTTTGTCCTAACCAAGGCGTATTTGCCGATCGCGACTTCAGACTTGGCCCGTCAACAGTCCAACTCATTTGCGGGTCGAACAAAATCAGCTCAGCAGAGACTCCCGGTGCAACCGTGGCGGGGGTTTGTCCGATACAAACTGCCGGCAGGGCACTCAAAACTCGCCACAGTTCTAAAGCTGAAAATTCGCCAGTTTCTACCAGTCCGTGCCATAGTAAAGGCAAAGCTAATTCCAAGCCGATCGCCCCGGGCGGACTATCAGCAAAAGCCACAGTTTTCTCCTCATAAGTATGCGGATTGTGGTCGATCGCGATCGCATCAATTACGCCATCTTTCACAGCTTGAATCAGTGCTAATTGGTCGCTGAGATTGCCCAACGGCGGTTCTAGGCGTAAATTCGGATCGTAGGGCAACGAAGCAGTCAGAGCATTTTTACCGCCGGCATCTTTAGAGTTTCCTGAAATTGCCCCGACATTCAACAGCAAGTGCATCCAAGTCACACTCGCAGTCACCGGCAAACCCCGCGCCTTCGCATCTCGAATCAATTCCACGCTGCGCGCTGTAGAAACGCGCATAATGTGCACCGGAGTGTCCGCAGATGCCACCAACTCCAGAATTACCGCCAAAGCCGAAGTTTCCGCACTAGCCGGAATTCCTGGTAAACCCAAGCGCACCGACAGCGAACCCTCCCTCACCGCGCCATTTCCTGCTAAAGTTCGATCGCACGGCCACAAAGCCACCGACTTGCCCAAAGGCTTGATATACTCCAGCAAACGCCTCACCAGAGCGGGATTAGACAGCGGCAAACCGTCTGCAAAACCCACCACTGGACAGGATGCCAGCTCGCCCAACTCGGCCATCTGCTGCCCTTTAACGCCCGCTGTCAGCGCGCCCCAAAAATACAAGCGGGGCCGCCCGGGCGGCAAATTGCGGATATGTTGCTGCAACAAAGCTAAACCGGCCAAATTGTCAACAGGTGGCGAGGTATCTGGCAAAATCGCCACTCGCGTAAAACCCCCAGCCGCCGCAGCCTGCATCAAGGATTCCAGGGTTTCTCGATCCTCAAAACCCGGTTCTCCGCTGTGACTGTAGATATCAGTTAACCCCGGCCCCAAAATCAGTCCCTGGCAATCCCGCACTTGGGTGTCAGCGGGAAACTCAGCAATTTTTTCTTCGACTGTTTTGATATTACCTTCAGCAATCAGAATATCAGCGATGCGATCGCTCCCTGAAACTGGATCTAGCACTCGTACATTTTGTAGCAGTTCGCGGCTCATATAACAGAAGGAAGAAGGAAGTTCGGCAACGGATTATGTAACGGATGTAATGGAGCTCAGGAAGATGGAAGAAGCAATCCACGGCATTAGTTTCAGGAATTAAGAACTTCCTAAGCGTCGGGCGCGGTTGTTATCCAAATTCAAACATTTTTCAGGCGCGAACCCGTAGCGGTGGGCGTTCCTTCCGCTACGGGTTCGCGCTCAGCACTTTACTAATTAGAGTGCTCCGGCTGCTGTTTTGTCAAAAACGCCGCCGCTCAAATGAGTTGTGACATTCATCGCTTGTAATACCGGCAAACCATCGGGGCCGTGGGGATAATCAATCACGCTAACGGCTCCGTTTCCTTGTTTGAATTTCCAGAAATGTTCTGGTTCCAAACCGAATAGGTGGCAGAGAATTGCTTTGTTAATGGCATCGTGAGCAACTACAATCCCAGTACCAGAAACAGATTGTACAATTTCGCGCCAAGCTGCGATCGCTCTCTGCCAAACTTGCTGCAAATTCTCTCCTTCCGGCATTTGCACTGTTTCAGGAGATGTTTTCCATTCTGCTAGCAAACCCGGATAGGATTGTTCGATTTCTGACTCAAATTTTCCTTCCCAAAGTCCGTGGCTGATTTCTCTCAAGTCATCGCGCAGTTCCAGTTGCAAACCGCCGTGATATTTGAGAATAATTTCCGCAGTTTCTTTCGGGCGCAGCATCGAACTGCTAATCGCAAAATCTAAGTTTACATCCTTGAGAAATTCTGCCGCCCGCCGGGACTGTTCGCGGCCGTTATCGTTGAGAGGCACGTCAATTTGCCCTTGAAATTTACCTGCTTTATTCCAGTCGGTTTCGCCGTGACGCACCAGTAACAAGCGCGGGCCTTGGTGTCCGTCCCTCGGTTTGGGAAAAATTTCCCCGGTATGGGAAGTTAAATTAACCGACTCTAATTGAACTGGAACTTTCTTTTTTGGCTCTCCAAGTACGTCGTTGGGAACAGGGGAAGTTCCAAAATTAATGACGCTAATTCCGCAATTTGACTGTTGAATTGATTGATAGTAATCCGGGGTAATTTCCGACGCGGTGGCGATGAGAGCGCGGTTGATTCCGTTGTGACCTACTACTAGAATTGTGCCGTCCTGGTGACGCGATAAAAGTTCTTGCCAAAAATGACGGGCGTTAGCAAAAATTGCCAATACGGGAAAGTGTTCGATTTCGCCATCCACAGATGGCAGTTTCATGGAAAATTTGTCTGGCTGTCTTTGCCACTGCTGATATGCTTCGGGGAATTTGTCGATCGCATCTTGGCGCAACATTCCTTCCCACAGAGGCAAATCGATTTCCATCAAATTATCAGTTGGCTGGAGTTGTGGCGGATTTGTCAAGCGCGACAGGATGATTTCCGCTGTTTCTTTGGCTCGTTGCAGGGGACTGGTATAGGCGGCATCAAAGGCAATACTGCTGAGTGTGTCGCCTACTTGCAGGGCGGCGCTGCGGCCTGCTTCTGTCAAAATTGATTTATCGAGGCGGCCTTGGATGCGGCGTTCTTGATTGTAGGTGCTTTTGCCGTGACGGACTAAGATAATGCGAGTCATTCGATTTTAGATTTTAGATTTTAGATTTTAGATTTAGCCTGTTACCGCGCTTCGGGTGCGCGGTGCACGCCTTACCCATACATGGCGAGTCAAGGATTTGTGGCGTAAGTCTTGTTGAGGCGAGTCAAAAAGATGAGCCAGTGAAATTTTACCAGTTGTCGGGATACTCTCGTCTGCAACGACCTATGATTAAAGACGGAAAAGATTTAGCCACGGATTCGCGCGGGACGGAAAAGCAGTAATGACACTGAAGCGGGTTATTTTAGGTATTTTAACGGCGATCGCGATCGCCCTGGTCGGTTTATCTTTACTTGCTAGTTGGAATCAGCCGCAAATTCAAAGTCGGCTGGAACTCTACCAGACAAATTTGCTGCTGCACGCCTCGGAGTGGCAAGGAGAAAATAATCAGAGTGCTAATTTAAGTTCGGCGCGCAACAATATTGTCGGTGCAGATCCTTTAAATACGGCTTTGACGCAATATCAAGAAGCGCGAGACTCGACTCGCAAAACTCTCGAAACAACTCAAGCACAAGTTAAACAAATTCAGTCTGCCATCGCCTCTAAGTCTGAGGATAATACTCTGAATTTGGCTCCAAATAAGGCTGCGTCAGAGTCGATCAATCAACAGTCAGTGCTGCTAAACGAACTTGACTTGCGATTGGGGATTTTGCAGGTAAGCAGTGGCAAAACTGAGGCGGCTCTCCAAACTTGGACAAATTTAGTTGAGCGCTACAAAACTAAAAGTGATGACGATTCTTCTGTGGTAACTGCTCAAGTTTTAACTGGAATTTGGAGCAATCCGGCTCAACTACTGCCGGATGCCGAGCCGCGCATTCAAAAGTCTTTGGATGGCTGGTTTCGCTATCGCGCTCTCGCTCAACTTTACAAGCTGCAAGAACGTTCTAAAGAGCTGGTGGCGCTGCAAGCAGCAGAGCAAGTAATTGCCCAGCAAGCTGTAGAAAAGTTGGCAATTATAGTGGGCGTTCCGGCGATCGCACTTTGTATTGGTACGGTTTTGCTGGTTGGTTTGACCGTGCAGTGGCTGTTGCAGCGGAAGCAGTTAGATACAGCAGGTTCCGGCCCGGTGTTGGCGCGAAATGCGAGCTTGACTTGGGATGTGCCTTGGGACGGTGAGATTGTTTGGCAGGTACTTGTGGTCGGCTTTTTCTTTGTCGGCCAAATCTTGATTCCCTATTTGTTGCTGCCGGTTTCTCTGGCTGTTTTAAAACTCAATCCTGCTACTTTTGACCCGCGCGACAAGGCTTTTTATATCTTTGCTACTTATTTGTTGCTGTCGGCTGGGGGGCTTTCGGTACTGTATTTTTCGGTCAAGTCTTTTTTGCCTTTGCCGGAAGGTTGGTTTCGGATTAATTGGCGGGGAAATTGGTTTTTGTGGGGTTTTGGCGGCTATTTTGTTGCTTTGCCTTTGGTAGTTTTGGTGTCGCTGATTAATCAGCAATTTTGGCAGGGACAAGGTGGCAGTAATCCGATTTTGCCGATCGTTCTCGAAGGTCGGGACAACGTGGCTTTGGCGGTGTTTTTCGGCACTGCTGCGATCGCGGCTCCGGTTTTTGAGGAAATCGTGTTTCGGGGCTTTCTGCTGCCTTCTCTGACTCGCTATTTGCCTGTTTGGGGGGCGATCGCAGCTTCTGCTTTTTTGTTTGCTGTGGCTCACTTGAGTGTCTCTGAGATTCTGCCTTTGGCGACTTTGGGTGCGGTTTTGGGGTTTGTGTACACGCGATCTCGCAATCTCCTGGCTCCTATGCTTCTCCACAGTCTTTGGAACAGCGGTACTCTCCTGAGTCTGTTTCTTTTGGGCGGCGGCGCGAGTTAATTTGGGGGGTTGTTAATAATTGTGAATTAATCGGGTTTTTTTGACAGTTTTCCTGCAGGCGATCGACTCTTGCCAAAAACAGCATTAGGGTGATCGGTGCGCCCCTGATATCTAGTCCGGTAAAATAACCGGAATTTCATTAGGGGCGGGTTCATCCTAATCTGTAATATCAGCCACAGATCCAGATATACCCGCCCCGGTCGCTTACTTTAGCGGAAAAACCTGGTTTAACATGGAAGTAATATCTTGTGGGCTGATGATTGAGAGACTGGCGCGGGCGATCGCACCAAACGGAAGTTGACAATCCGGCTATTTTATAGCTAAATTTTAATTTAGGATGAGGCTTAAACCCAATGAGCAATTTGAACAGCCGCAAGTTAGAGGGAACGCCGAGTTGGATGCGTTTCGCACCCTACGCAGCCTTGGGCATTTTAATATTTTCTCTCAATTCAGGCAGCGAACTAAATTATTTCTTGAGAGGCTACTTGGTCATTCTACAAGCTCAAGTCGGTATAGTTCTGCTGTATTTTGCGATGTCTAAGTTTCGCAAAAACCCAAATAAATGAGTAAAAATTAGTAAGATTACTTAGCTTGATCGTTAAATGTCGAGGGTTAAAGGTCGATCGCAGAAGTTAAAATAAAAAACTGGGGAAGTAAAAATGGTAAAAGATAAAACCGTAGCAGTTGTGTTAGCTTTCTTTGTAGGAGGTTTCGGAGTTCACAAATTTTATTTGGGCAATAACTTAGCAGGGGTATTATACTTGCTATTTTCTTGGACATTAATTCCGTCACTGCTCGCATTTTTCGATTTTATAGGCCTGCTGCTGATGTCGGAACAAGCTTTTCAGGTTCAGTACAATGGTGGCACGTTGCCGTCGGGGTATGCCCTCAGAGCGGCAAAAGATGTAACCGGGGCGATCGGCGAATTGAAAAAACTTTACGATATGGGTGCAATTACCGCCGAAGAATATGAAGAAAAACGCCAAAAACTGTTGCGAGAATTGTAATTAAGAAGGAAGTTCGGCAACGGATTCGCTCGACGGATGTAACGGATGTCAGTCCGATGGAAGTCGGAAGAAGGAAGTCGGAAGAAGGAAGAAGGAAGAAGGAAGAAAAAAGCCCACTATTAAAAAAGTGGGAGTGAAATAAGAAAGTGTGAGAACACAATTATTTAAGGATAAAATTAAAGTGTCTCAAGATTTATACTGGCTGCGTCAAACTCCAAATTGGGTGTGGTATGCTTTTATTCCCTACTTCGGCGGATTGGCGATCGCCTATGCAGGTCAAAAGTCAAATATTCGTAGTTGGATGGGATGGGGTGTTGCAATTACTTTAGCAGCACTAGCGGTATCTTCTTCAACTAATTTGGGTACGATCGTTTGGATCGCTCAAATTGTTACTGCTTTTAGTTTGAAAAAGCGCTATCTGATCAAAACCGCACCTAGAGGCTTACTGGTTCCTGCAACTGCGACAAATGCCGAAGAACTAGCAAACGTGCGCGGCAAAATAGATATTAACGAGTGTACCAAAGACGATATGGTCAGAATCTTGGGTTTGCCGATCGTCTACGCCAACGATATTGAATCTTTGCAAAACGAAGGCTACATTTTTACCCACGCCGAAGAGTTATCAGAAATAGCCGGAGTTCCCGAAAGTCACGTCAGACGAATCGCCCCGATGATTTGCTTCAGCTACAATTATCAAAAAGAATTGCAGTTTACTTGGAAACGGTTAAATATTCTTTCGCCGGAAGAGTTGATCGCCAGCGGTTTAGATCGATATGTTGCGGAAAAAATAGTTAGAGAAAGGCAGAGAAAAGGCGCTTACAAATCAGTTGTCGAAGTCAAGCGGCGGACGGGACTGCCTTTTGATTCCTACCGCCATATTTGTTAATTTGCAGTTGTTACCACGAACAGCTTATGGCAAAAAAATCTGTGGAAAAGTTGCGGGTTCGCGACTTTTCAAACATCGACTGGGAAAATCTGATTGCAGAAATAGAAGACCTGGGGCGAAGTGAACCCCGGAGTTTAGAGAGTAATCTGGTAGTAATTCTCCTGGGCTTGCTTAAGTGGCAATTTCAACCCGATCAAAGAAGCGGTAGCATCTCTAAAATCTAAAATCTAAAATCTAAAATCGATTGACTTTCTGCCAGATGAGATGATTCAAGGGTAGTATGGCAAAAAACTCGATCGCCTCCTGGTAATTGACATTAAATGCACCTGCTGGCAAAAAATCTCCCCCAGCAGGCGGGCAAGCGCGAAATTCTCAAAAAAAAGTATTTATAATCTTGACATTTACACAAAATAATGATATCAGAATATATTGTGAAACTCGTACTTTTCCCTAGCATCAACTCCAAACCAGGGTAAGTTTTCCAGAATCTGCCTTAAATATCAGTGGTAAGCTATCTGAATTATTATTGAAATGCAAAACGACACAATAGTAGCAGTACCGCTAACATCAAATTATGTCTGACTCTCCTCCATCCCAAATCTCCCCAGAAGCCGCACCGGAAAGTGCTGCTACCGAAAACCGCAGTTCCAAAACTCGGCAACTGTTGGGCATGAAAGGGGCCGCTAGCGGGGAAACTTCCATCTGGAAGATTCGCTTGCAACTGATGAAACCGATTACCTGGATTCCCCTGATTTGGGGCGTGGTGTGCGGGGCGGCCTCTTCTGGAAACTATGTTTGGAATCTAGAGAATTTCTCGATCGCAGCAGCTTGTATGTTGATGTCAGGGCCGTTGCTGACCGGGTACACTCAAACTTTGAACGATTTTTACGATCGCGAAATCGACGCCATTAACGAGCCCTACCGTCCGATTCCCTCCGGTATCATCTCGATTCCCCAAGTAGTAACGCAAATTTTGGTATTATTAGCGGCTGGCATTGGGGTGGCTTATGCTCTAGACTTGTGGGCGGGTCATGAATTCCCGATAATGACTGTTTTGACTCTCGGCGGCGCGTTTCTAGCTTATATCTACTCTGCGCCTCCGCTGAAACTGAAGCAGAATGGCTGGTTGGGAAATTATGCCCTGGGTGCTAGCTACATTGCTCTGCCTTGGTGGGCTGGTCAAGCTTTGTTTGGTACACTAGATCCGACCATTATGATCTTGACCCTGTTTTACAGTTTGGCAGGGCTGGGGATTGCGATCGTCAACGATTTCAAAAGTGTTGAAGGCGATCGGCAATTAGGGTTAAAATCTTTACCAGTGATGTTTGGCATCAGCACCGCAGCTTGGATTTGCGTGTTGATGATCGACATCTTTCAAGCTGGGATTGCAGGCTACCTGATCAGCATCCACCAAAACCTTTACGCTGTCATTCTGCTGCTGCTGATAATTCCCCAAATTACTTTTCAGGATATGTACTTTTTGCGTAATCCCCTGGAAAATGATGTTAAATATCAGGCAAGTGCTCAACCTTTCCTGGTTTTGGGTATGCTGGTAGCAGCCTTGGCACTGGGTCATGCGAGTTAAGCAGAGTTTTGAGGTTTGAGTTAAAAAATTTTGAATTCAAAAAATATAATTCACTTCTCAAAAAAATACCAAGTTCTGCAGCGTTAAGAAAAGTTTTGAATTTTGAGTTTTGAATTCAAAAGTTTTGAATTCAAAAAATCTAATTCAAGGCAGCGTGTTATTCAAGAAAAAATGTCGAATTAAAAATTAAGAATTGAAGAAGGCTAGCTTTTTTAATTTTTAATTTTTAATCGGACTTGATGAGGTTTGAAGGTCTGATCGTGGCAGAATTTTTCTCAAATATCAAAGATACATTGAGCAAAGTCACTAACGCAATAAGCGGTAATTCCGATCGAGAACCGCCGAAGGATGCGAAGGGCAATAAGCTCAACTCGCCGGAATCCAAGGCGGAATTTTCTACACGGACAAGGGATGAGCGATCCGAGTATGTGGTATCAGAAGATGCTGCACCTCTACAAGAATCAGAATATTTAGAGTCAGAATATTTAGAGTCAGAATATTTAGAGTCAGAATATTTAGAGCCAGAATACGCTCGATATCCAATAGTCAATCGCAATTGGCAAGGGTTGAAGCGCTTAATTGCTTGGTTGGAAATTGAACCTCAAGTTACCAGCTTGCAAACCAAGGGAAAAGAATTGTTGCGGCCGGGATTAAGTTTGCTGGGAACTAAATCACCCCAAAAATCGGATAGTAGCGAATTGCCGGAAAATAGCGCATCGCCGAACACCCAACTGCAGATAAATACGGCACTACAGGAAAATAGCGCACCGCAGGAAAATACTAAAAAACGTATCCCCCGCCGCCCTAGATTTTGGATAAGTTTAGGTGTGGCAAGTATAGGCGGGGGCGCTTTAATCTACGGTTTATGGATTTTGTACACATTAGACAAAGGTTTGCCGGATGTTAACGATTTGTCAGCGTTTAACCGCGACGGAACGCTGACAATTAAGGCTTCCGATAATACGATTTTGTTGCAGTCGGGGCCTGCAACTAGAGATAAACTGAAACTTAAAGAAATTCCCGAACTCTTGGTTCAAGCTTTTATTGCCATAGAAGACCGCCGTTTTTATCAACATCGCGGGGTGGATTATCAAGGTATTGTGCGATCGATTGTTTCTAATTTGATAGCGAGAGATTTAGTGCAGGGCGGCAGTACAATTACGCAACAATTGGCTCGCGTTGTTTTTCTTAATCAGGAAAGAAGTATTAGGCGGAAGGTTCGGGAAGCTCTTTTAGCTCAGAAAATAGAGCGGGAGTTGAGTAAAGACCAAGTTTTAGAAAGATATTTAAATCTGGTTTATTTGGGTTCGGATGCCTACGGAGTGGCAGATGCAGCTTTGGTTTTCTTTAGCAAAACAGTCGATAAATTAACTTTGGCAGAGATGGCAACTTTGGCGGGTTTGCCGCCGGCACCGAGCGAATATTCGCCTTTAGTTAATCCCGATATTGCTAAGCAACGCCGCAATCTTGTGCTGCAACAAATGCAGGAAGCGAAGGTAATTACAGAGGCTGAGGCGAAGGAGGCGATGGCGGAACCTATTGCCGTTAAACCAAGTCCGCCGAAGCGATTTAAAGTGGTCGCGCCTTATTTTGCTAGTTACATTCGGAAGGAATTGCCGCGCTATGTTTCTCAGGATGCTTTGGAAGCTGGCGGTTTGACTGTCGAGACGACGGTGGATTTGAAGTGGCAGAAAATAGCGGAACAGGTTGTTAAAAATGCGATCGAAGTTGATGGCCGCCGTCAGGGTTTTGAACAGGCCGCTTTAGTTTCTATGGACACTAAGACTGGGGAAGTTAAGGCCCTGGTAGGAGGTGGAAATTTTAAGGAAAGTGAATTTAATCGCGCTACGCAGGCTTTGCGGCAGCCCGGATCGACGTTTAAAGGGTTAATTTATGCCGCGGCGATGGCGGCTGGTTTTTCTCCCTATGACGGTTACGAAGACGAACCAATTATTATCGACGGCTATCAACCGAATAATTATGGCAAAAAATTTAGCGGTTGGCGATCGATCTCTGATGCTTTGACGCGTTCGGTGAATGTCGTAGCTGTGAAGGTGTTGATGGATGTGGGGTTTGAACCGGCGATCAAGGTAGCCAACGATATGGGAATTAAAACGAAATTGAGTCCGATTTATTCCCTAGCTTTGGGTTCTTCGGAAGTGAATTTGCTGGAGTTAACCAATGCTTACGGTACTTTAGCCGCGCAAGGAAATTTTATTGAAGCCCACGGAATTAAGCGGGTGATTAATCAGCGGGGAGATGTGATTTATCAGGCTGATTTTAAACCGAAGCGGGTTTTGGATAAGGATAGTGCTGCGATTACTACTTGGATGTTGGAGGGTGTTGTGCAAGACGGTACGGGGGGGCCTGCGGCTTTAAACGATCGCGCTGTAGCCGGCAAAACTGGTACTTCGGAAAATGTCAGGGATTTGTGGTTTATTGGTTACATTCCACAGGTGGTGACTGGGGTTTGGCTGGGGAATGATGATAATTATCCGACTTGGGGAACTAGCGGTACGGCGGCCTACAATTGGCGCGATTTTATGAGTCAAGCTGTTAAGGGAATGCCGGTTGAGAAGTTTCCGAAGTTGCCGAAGTTGGAGGGCCGCAAGGGCAGTATTAAGGCTAAACCGGTGGAGCCTAAGAGGATTATTCGGGGGATGATTGTGAATGAGGATGGTGCGATCGTACCTTACAATCCCAATCCTCAACCCCGGTATCGCGAGTGGCAAGAGCCAGCTTATCAAGAACCGGCTTATGAAGAGCCAGCTTATCAAGAGCCGGCTTATGAAGAGCCAGCTTATCAAGAACCGGGATATTAAACTATCGGTTTGGAGTAAGGACTTTACTCCTTTTTCAATTGCTTTAGCCTCACCATAAAAAAGCCGTCCATGTGATGTCTGTGCGGCCACACTTTCACCCATCCTTCGGGTGATGGCTGTACTGGTAAATCAATTGTTGGCGGTTCGATTTGCCAGTTAGGATTGCTGTCTAAGAACGATCGAATAACTGTTTCATTTTCCAAGGGATGAATCGTGCAAGTTGCATAAACTAATACGCCGCCGGACTTGACAAATCTCGCTGCATTTGCTAGCAATTCCGATTGCAGTTGAGATTGTTGTTGAATGTTTTCGGGCGTGTGGCGCCAGCGGGCGTCGGCGCGGCGGTGGAGGGTTCCGAGGCCAGAACAAGGTGCGTCGAGTAAAACTCTGTCTGCGAGGTTAACAAACTCTGGGAAATGGCGGCTGTCTCCGGTATGAATTTTAATGGATTTCATCTGGAGTCTGTCTGCATTTTCTTTAAGTTTTTTGAGTCTGCTGGCGGTTTTATCGCAGGCATAAACAGTGCCTGTATCCTGCATTAATTCGGCGCTGTGGGTGGTTTTTCCCCCCGGTGCGGCGCAGGCGTCGATGATAGTTTCCCCTGGCTGGGGCCCTAGTAAATGGGTGACTAATTGAGCGCTGCTGTCTTGGATTGTCCACCAACCTTCGCTGTATCCGGGGAGGTTTTGAATTGCGCCGATGCTGCCATTTAGTCTTAATGCTTGGGGCAAGTTGGGGATTCTGCTAGTTGAGATGTTGTGGGTTTTGAAGGCGGTTTCGATTTGGGCGATCGAGCTTTTTAAGGGATTGATTCTCAGGTCAATAGTGGGGGATTGGTTGAACCATTCACAGAGTTGTTCGGTTTCGGTTTCACCTATTTGTTCGATCCACAATTTCACCAGCCATTCGGGGAAGCTGTGCAGAATTCCTAGGCGTTCAACGGTTGATTTATAATTAGTAACTGTTAATGGGTTTAAGTCGTTATCTGTTAAACGGATGTATTGGCGCAACAAACCGTTGACAAAACTGCTGAGTCCTGAAAATCCGTTTTCTTTTGCTAGTTGAACGGTGGTGTTGACGGCGGCGGAGGGGGGAATCTGGTTGAGATATTCGAGTTGATATAAGCCTAAATGTAGGATGGTGCGGAGTTCCGGTGGTTGTTGGGAGGATTTCTTTGTTGCTAGTTTGTCGATGATGAAGTCGATCGATCGCATTCTCCTGACGCTACCGTAAACTAATTCTGTCACTAAACGCCGATCGAGGTCGTTGAGTTGAGAATTGCTGAAAGCGCGATCGAGTGCGGCATCTGCGAATGCACCGCGGCGGTGGACTTCGCGGAGTGCGAGAAAGGCGATTTGGCGGGGATTTTGCATAGTTAAGATATGGGGTTCTAAAAACCGGATTTTTTACGATAAGACGCATTACAGCCCGCAGATTTGGTGAAAAACCCCTTTTCCGATCGCCCGTGATTCGAGGACTATTATAATCTCAAATGTCCTCTGGATTTATGCCCATTTCTCGGAGTTTTTCTGAAAGGCGATCGGCTTTTTGCTGTACTAACTCTTTCTCCTGTCGTTCTTGTTCCATTTGTCTTGACAACTCCACATAAGACAAAAACTTTAGTCCGTCGGGACGATAAATTTCTAAATCTCCCGATGCAGTTTCAAAACGTGTCTGCAAACGCGGACTTACCCAACCCTCCATTGATTCAATATAGTTGAGTTGTCCGTCACTTCGCACCCAACCCATTAACTCATTATCCTCTGGATCGTAGACATAATATTCTTCGACTCCCTAATTCTCGTAGAACTTAAACAGCTTAAACATTGCTGTCATGCGGTTGCCAGGGGAAATGATTTCAAATACAACTTGCGGCGCAATATTATCTTCAAGCCACTGTTGGTAGGAACCTCTGTTACCTTTGGGCCTGCCAAAGACTACCATAGTATCAGGTGCTTGGCGAGTTTTGTTATCTCCTTCGACGGGATACCACAGCAAATCACCTGCTACAAAGACATTTTCGTTGTGTTTGAATAAGGCATCTATTCCGCCTTGAATTTTTACAATTAATTGGAACTGTTTGGTATTGTCAGACATGGGTTTTCCGTCGCTGTCTGGGTAGATGATTTCTGGCCAAGTTTGAGTGGGAATTGTTGTTGTCATGGGGATGACTCCATTGCTAGTAGCATCAATTTCTATTTTATATCTATTTTATAGGACTTACGCAGGGGGCCCCGAAACCGGGTTTTTCACGAAAAGACTTCGTTGCAATCGGCAGATTAGGTAAAAAACCCGGTTTCTTTGTCGGAGTGCGTAAGTCCTGTTTTACTTATTCTGGTTTTGTTGACACCAATGGTTCTAATAAATTGCGTTCTTCTATGGGAAGTTCTAGCAAAACTCGTCTGTCGCCCTTGGTTTCCTTATAGCGGACAGCCGCATCCAGCAGTCGGATGGGAATTTGGAATTCTTCGTACTTGCTGGTTAGTTCTTGCCACAATTCTAACCAAGTGCGTGCGGCTTGGTCGCTTACCATTTCTGACATTAGCGCGGGGATATTTCGCACAATTCCCTGTCCTAAGATTGAGAGATATTGGTGTTTTTCGTAAACTGCAATTAAGCTGGTGATGCGATTTTTCCATATCGCTGCATCCTGGGTGTTTGCGAACAGGTTGCGGGTAATTAACTCGGCATCATCTGCATCAGCTTCATCGCCTGGTTCTAGGCGTTGGAATGCGTCGTCTAAGGCGGCGATGCCTTCATCCCAGCGATTCAATCCGAGAATGGCAATGGCACGGTTGAAGAAGACAGATGAGTCTTTATAACCAAGTTTGATCGCTCGATCAAAGGATGCTAAAGCTTCATCATAGCGTTTGAGGTTGTTGAGTACATCGCCTCGAAGTGTCCAAGCCGACTGATAATTGGCATCTAGTTCGATCGCCCGATCGTAAGATGATAAGGCTTTTTCATAGCGTTCGAGGTTGCTGAGTACATCGCCTCGAAGTGTCCAAGTCAACTGAAGATGGGCATCTAGTTCGATCGCGCTATCGTAAGATACTAAGGCTTCATCATAGCGTTTGAGGTTGTTGAGTACACCGCCTCGATTAACCCAAACCCATCGATAATTGGGATCTAGTTCGATCGCCCGATCGAAGGATACTAAAGCTTCATCATAGAGTTCGAGGTTATTGAGTACATTGCCTCGATTAGCCCAATTCCACGGATCGTTGGCCTCAAGGTCTATCGCCCGATTTAAGGATTCTAAGGCTTCATCATAGCGTTTGAGGTTGTTGAGTACATGGCCTCGGATACGCCAAGCTAACTTATCATTGGCATCAAGTTCGATCATCCTATCAAAAGATTCTAAGGCTTCTTCGTAGCGTTTGAAGTTGTTGAGTATATTACCTCGTAATACCCAAATCTCATGATAATTGGCACCAAGTTCAATCGCTCTATCAAAGGATACTAAAGCTTCTTCATAGCATTTGAGGTGATGGAGTACATAGCCTCGTAAAGCCCAAACAGACTGAAGATTGGCATCAAGTTCGCTCGCTCTATCAAAGGATGCTAAAGCTTCTTCGTAGCGTTCGAGTTTATAGAATACACCGCCTTGCATCACCCAAGCTGCTTCATGGTTGGGGTCTAGATTGATCGCCCGATCGAAAGATGCTAAAGCTTCTTCATAGCGTTTGAGGTTGCTGAGTACATCGCCTCGCTTAGCCCAAGCCGACTGATAATTGGGATCAAGTTCGATCACCTTATCTAAGGATACTAAGGCTTCATCATAGCGTTCGAGGCTTTTGAGTACATCGCCTCGTAGATTCCAAACGATTTTATAATTGGAATCGATTTCAATAGCTTTATCTAAACATTCCAAAGCTTCATCGTACCATTCCCGCCTACTTAAACAGTATCCCTTTACCGACCAATCCTTGGCCTCACCCCGACTTGCTACCAATTTTTCCGCATATGCTAAAGCCGAAACATAGTCTTTCTCTTCAATACAATATTCAATTTCATCAAAATAAGCCTTCAGACGCGGGTCTTCCTCATTTCTCTCAATAGCCTCAAGCGCCCGCGTATAATATTCTCGTTCCATCACAGCATCAGGTGGAATCGGTTTCAAACCTTGCCGATACATAAAATGACTTTCTTTCTCCGCCAAATCCACATCCGCCATCCTCAATCCCAATCGCTGCTGCAATTCTTTCCGCGTATACCAAACCCGAATAAAATCCACAATTAATCGAATCGGTTGATTTCGCTGCTTCTTTACCTCCAGACAAAAACGCATCAAGGGTTCCCGCAATTCATACCAAGACTCTCGTCCTATTTCTTCAGTTTTGACATAACCCTTATCTCGCAAATCTTTAAGTTGGCTAGATACAGTTCGCTGCTCAATAAAACAGCGTTTAGCAATTTCTTTTACTGGTGCAGCACCACCTCGATCGCACAAAAAGTCAACAATCTTTCGCTGCTGATTTGATAGATATTTCATCCGATCCTGATAGTAGGGCGTGAGGCTATCCAGCATTTGCATGAACGGTTCTACCAATTTATCGAGCGATTCAGGAGTCATCAGAAAAGCCGAAAAAACAATATAGACGCGAGGACTGCCGCCAGAAAGGTAATGCACAACTTTAATGCGATCGCGACCTGTGGGAGTTTGAATAAAAGATGCTAAATCATTATTTCCTTCTAACGTGGCAATATGATTTAATAAAGCTACAGCATCATCGAGCTTAAACTCATCTAATTCATGTAAATCAAAAAAATCATAAAAAGGATTATTAGAGTGCTTGACTCCATCAAACAAGCTTTGTGATGTTGCCAAAATTGTCAAAAATGAATAATTTTGAATATACCCCCTCAACTGCTTCTGCCCGAAATCCCCCAAGCCGCTAAACACGTCCTCTAAATTTTCGACAATCAACAACAGCACCCGCTTGCCAACAAAGTTTCTCAGCAATTCTGCGGCCTTAAATTCAGCTTGCTCCGGCGACAAATCATAAAGCTTTTCAACATCATCATGTAACTCAGCTTTATATTCTGGCTCATATTCTTTAGCAAGTGCCCGGAATATTCCCCGCAATAAATCCAAAAAAGACGCAATCCCCCATTCCTCTTCCTGCAGCCACGCAATTAGCAATTTATCCCGCAAATCTTCCATGTTGTATACGCGGTGATAAATCAGGGAAACCAAGTGCGTTTTGCCAATGCCGCGCGGCCCTATTAGTAGTTGAAAATGCTTGTTATCTGTTAGGGCGCTCACCCGAATTAGCTCTACTAAACGTTCTGCTAATCCGTGACGCTGTACTAAGATAGCTTCCAGGGTTTCTGGTGACATCAAGCTCGGAGTAAATCGAGAGATAAATGTATTTTTCATAATATCTATTGGGTTTAACTGGTTCCCCGGCTGTGCCTGGGAACCGATATCTAGAGGCTCTGCCTCGTCGGTTGCAGAGGAAAACAGGAGGCAGAGCCTCCGGATCAGCGTCCCCAGGCAGAGCCGGGAAGGAGAAAATGCTTGTTAGACAAGGCTTGTAGAAGTTATACGTCTAATTTACCATAGCTTTAGAAGAAATACGTCAAAACTGTTGTATATTTTTAAAAGCAGTGTTAGACTGCCCTTAACAAGCAAACAAGCGCCCCTAGGTGGTACTAGAGACGCTCTCAATTGCTTATCAGTTTTTTCGGGAGCCACTGGCTGCAAGCAGTAGCACTCTGATGTTGTTTATGGTCTATATAGACCGAGGATTTCTCATGACTAATTATAACAGCGAACAGCTCAATTTGTTCACCCAGCCGATCGCAGTTTTGGTGGAAATGGGCTGCAATGTTGAACGTGCCGCCGAATATACCAAATGCTCAAAAAGCTCAATCTACGATCGGCTAAGGAAAAATAAACCGTATCTGCGGCAGGTTCCCACAGGTACGTGGCAAATTTACTCTACAGGTAAAAAAGATGGCTCAATTCTTGTGAATGTTGCCTTCATTTATTCTCCTACTGATAAGAATTGGAGACTTGCTTGAACTCAAACCTCAAGGCTGCGTTAGTCCAAAGCTTAACGCAGCCTTCTGCCTCTTCGGTTGCTCAGGAAAACAGCAAGCAGAGCCTCCAAATCTGCGTCCCCAGGCAGAGCCTCGGAACAATAAAAAATATAAAAAATATTCCTTAAGACTTGTTACAATACACAAAACTTCATACTTTCCCCAACACTGGATGACCTTTTTCAACGCCTCCGAACCCCTAATCCGCTGCAAACAGGAACATCTCGACGTACAAGACCTCGATGGCCTGTTGCAACTCCGCTGGCAAATTGGAAATATTACTCTTTTCTCAGGGCTTTATACCCGCATCGACCAAACTTTTCTGCTTTGGGGTTTGGTGACAGGGGGGATTTTTTTTACGGCTCAGTTTTTCCCCATCAGTTGGAGCTTTCAGGCGATTTTGTGGTCAACTTTGACTCTAATTGGCACTACGGTAATGGCTGTTTTGACTTTGTTTTGGGTAAGAGTTGAGCGAGTTAGCTGGATTCTTTACTCTTGGGCGATTTTGATGATAACTGGTTTGGTTTTGACCGATTGCAGTATTTTTGCCGGTTGGGGAAGTTTGTTGCTGCACCTTTGCGATTTGTGGTTGGGGTTGAGCGCGATCGGCTATTTGTTGACGGGATTAGGTTTGCGATCGCGCACTTTTCTCCTGATTGGACTAACTCATTTATTTAGCATACCTGTATTAACATTTGTTGCACCTTGGCAATATCTAACCACAGGAATAATTATGGCCGGCTGTTTGTTGTTATTGTCCGAATTGCAGTGGGATATGCGATCGCCGATCGACAATAGTTTGCTAAGCGCAGAACAGAAAGAATTTAACAAAATTCAACAGCAACTGCGACAGAGTGGCGCGATGGTATCCAAATAAATCACAAATGTAAAGAATTCTGTAGCACTGCTGACACTTTCCACAAATCGTACACAATAGTAAAGATACAGCATCAATAAAAAACAAACTTTAACCAGAACAGGTGTTTTGCTGTTTTACCTGTGAATCGCCAACCTTAGGGGAACGGTGTCCGGGAGGCGACGGGCTAACAATGCTGTACTTGCGACGAGAAAAGTTAATTCCGGTTGAGAGTAGTTGTTAAAACAAAAAAAGTGGTGCAGGGTTTTTACCGTTTCCCCTGCTTCGCAGTCTCTGAGGAGAGGCTAAACCCTCTACTAGAACAGCCCGACGAGATTGACACAAGTTTTGACAGTTCCTCAGACCGATTTTTAAGTTCAGTATTTAAGAAAATTGAGTAAATGCTCGCTTAGGAGCATTGCAGGACTTAGGATTAAATAAGTCCTGCTTTAGTTTGGGAAATTTAAGTTATGTTTTACTCTGACGTGCGTTTTCGCAATATTTCCCTTACTTCCATTAAAATCTGGCCCAACATATTTTTGCCGGTGCCATCTTTACCGCAACCCCAATAGTAATCAATAGGGGAATTTTCGACTATTTCCTCATCGCCAGTAGCTAGTAAAATTTCTCTAATTTCGGGATGAGTTTCAAATTTGCGGAGTACGGCTTTTCGCATGATATCATCTTTTACTTTTTCCCAATCTTTACGGAGGGGACGAGAGCGATCACGTCCCCTTTTTGCGGCATCTTTCGGTGTTTTTGCGTGGCGAATTTGGTCACAATGAGCCGTTTTGGGAAACTTTTGTGCTTGAAAATAATGCTCGGTAGTTGGCCAATATTCTCCGTCTAACTCGAATCCATGACTGGAAAAATTAGAAAAACAGCCGTATTCGCTGGCAGTGGTGTAGAAGTAGATAGCCATAAAGTCTGCGATTTCAATTTCGTTAATAATCTTGGTTTATCGTCAGTTTTACCTCTGTGGATTATCCACTATCTTCAACCGCAAATCAATAGTTTCAAGATGGGAACCGATGTAAGACAGCAGGGCGTAGATGAATACGATCACCCCTACCATTTCCAAAATTTCCTCAACACAAACCATCAAACCGTATATCAAGTTTCGTTTAGTTACCGCATCTGCATAATAGCCAGTAACCATTTCCATGCCAAGTGCTCCACCCACATATATACTGCCTGCTAGTAAGAAAAAGTCCCTTGTTTTCCGGGGTAGGTGCCGGAGAAACTTGAGATAAGCCAGCGCAGTAACCCCAACAAAAATCGCCCCAGGAATTACCCAAATGAAGTAAAAAATTCCCCCTAAATTCAGTGCCTTTCGCAAGTCGTTAATAATTAATATTTCGTGCAGACTCAATATTTCATCTAAAGAAAAAAATACAAACATCAACGCCAGCGCTTTCCAGTGTCCAAAATACCGATCGCCCTGCTTCTTCTTAGCACTAGCAATAATACCTAGCAAAATCGCGCAAAACAGCAAAGTAAATGACGAGTACCACGAAGGATAATTTATTTCTCTGTCTAAGTTAAACAAACTAATCCAGCGTTCTTGATAGTTAAAACCGTAGCGCAGAACTTGTACGATGCAACCAGCAACAGCAAAGAAGAGCACCCAAATGCTGAGAGAGAAGGCAACTCTCTTCGGCGAAACAGAAATAAGGAATTTCATCAAGTTTTTGATAAACTAGAACAAGCAAAATCAAACTATAAAGTAAAAAGTTACAAATCGCAAGAGCTGCACAATCCGCCACCTCGGATTTTTATTTAGAAAAAATTACCAATCACTGACAATGCACGTTCAAATTGAAACTTTCACTGTCCGCAAGCGGTTTGCCCTTACCATCAGTCGCGGTACAACAGCCCAAAGTACGAATTTATGGGTAAAATTAGCACACGAAGGAATCGAAGGTTGGGGAGAAGCATCGCCCTTTTCCACAGGTTCTCGGCCCCAAACTACCGAAATGCTGCTAGCTGCATTGCAGGAAGTTGCACCGCTGCTAGAAAAGTTGACTCCGTTCGATCGCCAAAAAATCGAACAAGTATTAACAGAGGTCAACTTACCCTCAGCCGCCCGCGCCGGCATCGACATGGCAATGCACGACTGGCTGGGCAAAAAAGCAGGCTTGCCGCTGTGGAAAATGTGGGGATTAGATCGATCGCGCATCGTCCCCACCTCCGTCACAATCGGCATTAATTCCCCCTCTGGTGCAAGAGAAAGAGTGCGCGATTGGTTTGGCAAAGATCCAGCAGGTATCAAATACCGCGCCGTTAAGGTTAAATTAGGAAATCCCGCAGGAATCGAAGCCGACAAAGCTATGTTAATAGCAGTGCTAGAGGAAGCACCACCTAACCTTAAAATCAGTGTAGATGCTAACGGCGGTTGGAGCTTAAACAGCGCGATCGAAATGTGTCGCTGGCTGGAAAAATACCCGATAAATTATGTCGAACAGCCGCTTTCACCCGTCGCCGATATGGATGAATTATCAGAACTGTACCGTCAATCGCCCCTGCCAATTTTTGCGGATGAAAGTTGCTTTAATAGTTCCGATATACCCAAGTTAGCGCACTGCGTCCACGGCATCAATATCAAAATGATGAAGTCAGGCGGATTGACTGAAGCAATGCGGATGATTCACACAGCAAAAGCCTGCCATTTGCAAGTAATGTTTGGCTGCTATTCAGATAGCGCGATCGCAAATACAGCAGCAGCACAACTTTCACCCCTAGCTGACTATTTGGATTTGGACAGTCACTTAAATTTATTAGACGATCCTTTCACCGGTGCGATCGTCGAAAATGGGTGTTTGCTGCCAAACGGGCGATCGGGATTGGGAGTGCAGCTAGTTGAGATTGTAGAATAGAAGTATCGCTCAAAACACATCTGGAGATAGTATGATGCCAGTGGAATCAATAGGAGAGCAAATTGATAGAGAAGCCAAGCTTTTCTTTGAAGAACACAAGCCACCGACTGATTTAATTTTTGATGATGGTGCAGAAATGGAAAGCAACCGCCACCGTATAGCAATGACCGTTTTAATCCGTTCCGTAGAACAAGGTTTAGCTAACCGAAACGATTTTTTTGTCGGTGGCAATATGTTTATTTATTACAGCGCTAAACAGATTCGGAATCAGGATTTCCGAGGCCCGGATTTTTTCGCTGTGTTGGGTGTTGACAGCAATACTTCCCGACAAGGCTGGGTAGTTTGGGAAGAAAACGGACGTTACCCGGATGTCATTGTGGAACTGCTGTCGCCGTCAACGGCAAATCAGGATACAGGCAAAAAAAAGGATATTTACGAGCAGGTTTTTAGAACTCCTGATTACTTTGTTTTCGATCCTTTCGAGCCGAATTCTTTGCAAGGATGGCGTTTAGATGCCAACCTGCGCTATCAGCCGTTAGTGCCCAACGAGCAGGGTTGGCTGTGGTGCGAAACGTTAGGTTTTTGGTTGGGCACTTGGGAAGGAATTGTCGATCGAGAAACAGCAACTTGGGTGCGTTTTTTCGACGAATCTGGCAATTTAGTTTTGTTGCCGGAGGAAGCCGCTCAACAACAAGCGGAAGCCGCTCAACAACAAGCGGAAGCCGCTCAACAACAAGCGGAAGCCGCTCAACAGCAAGCGGAACAGGAACGCCAGCGAGCCTCGCGACTAGAGGCCAGATTGCGAGAATTGGGAGAAGATCCGAATGATCTTACCCTGAACCAATAATCCCAAATCACAGCTAACACCCAATCGATTTTAGATTTTAGATTTTAGATTGAAGCTAAAATCTAAAATCGGCCATATCAAAAGTGAATCAATGACTAAAAACTATCCGATCAACAATGGTAAAGTTGCAATCCTGCTGCACGAGGGAATTATTGGGTCTTCAGGCAAAACAGGTTTAGCATTTTTACGCTACAGCGAAGCACAAATTGTAGCCGTAATAGACCGCCAATGTGCCGGACAATCTTTACCTGAATTAACTGGCATTCCTCAAGAAGTACCGATAGTTGCTTCCGTTGCAGAAGCACTGCAATTTGCGCCGAATATTCTGCTAATTGGTATCGCTCCTTCCGGCGGTGTTTTGCCTGCTGAGTGGCTGCCAGAAATTAATCAAGCGGTAGCAGCAGGTTTGTCAGTGGTCAACGGTTTGCACGCGCAACTTGCACCTTTGATAACAGTTCCTTTAACCGAAAATCAATGGGTTTGGGACGTGCGTCAGGAACCGAAATCTGTCGGTGCGATCGCCTCTGCCGCCGCCACTAAATTAAGTTGTCGCCGCGTATTAACTGTCGGCACAGATATGAGCGTTGGCAAAATGTCAACCAGTCTGGAACTCAATCGCACTTGCTTGCGGCGGGGTTTGCGTTCCAAATTTTTAGCAACTGGACAAACGGGTTTAATGATCGGAAATGAAGGCCTTCCTTTGGATGCCGTGCGAGTTGATTTCGCGGCTGGAGCTGTCGAACAAATGGTGATTAAATTGGGTTCTGAATGCGATATTCTGCACGTAGAAGGGCAAGGTTCGCTATTGCATCCAGGTTCGACGGCGACTCTGCCGCTGTTGCGGGGTTCGCAGCCAACTCACTTAATTTTAGCCCACAGAGCCGGACAAACTAGCATTCGCAATCACCCCCACGTATCGATTCCCAGGCTATCAAAAGTAATTGAATTGTACGAAATGTTAGCTGCTGCTGCGGGTGCTTTTGCAGGGGGAAAAGTGAGCGCGATCGCCCTCAACACTCATCACTTAAATGAGGCAGATGCGCTGTTAGCAATAGCTGAAGTTCAAGCAGAAACGGGGTTGCCTTGTACCGATCCGGTAAGGTTTGGTGCGGAGGTGTTGTTGGAGGCGATCATCGACAGTTGATCTGGTACACTAAATTACAACTAGCAAATCGCTACAGAAAACTATGACACAATCACTTCAAGCAAAAATACTAACACTGCGTGAGGTCAAAACCAAATTTAGCTTGCAACTTGCAGAAGACGAGCAATTTTTCCCGGAGTGGATTGACGATTTACCAGAAATTACTGATGAAGAAAAGCGATATCTAGACAAAGTAAAGGCTGGCTATACTAACAGTGCCGAGTACCCCATGATAGAAGATACCGTAAAAATGGTGGTACTGGCTCCCTTGCTATTTTTAGCAGGTTTCTTCTTGACTCCCTTTCACATAGAGTCAGAAAAATCGGTGGAACTGGTTACAGTGGATGAAGATATACTTGTCAGAGGAAGCATTGATATTCTGCTTTTAATGGAATCTTTTTGGGTTGTGGCAATCGAAGCCAAGCGAGCTCAATACTCCCTTGAGACAGGACTTCCGCAGCTACTGTTGTATATGCTGAGTAACCCCAATCCAGACAGACCAACTTTTGGGCTTCTGACAAATGGCAGCAACTTCAGATTCCTTAAATTGATTAAACAAGACACTCCGCAGTACGCTTTATCTTATGAGTTCGTAATCGATCGCGCCCAAGACTTTTACGAGGTATTCCGCATTTTTAAACGAATCGCTGCTGTAGTTACCAACTATAACTAATGACTGAAATTTCTGTTTCCTTACCGTCTGAATGCGCCCTCCGCCCAGCCTCAGCTCAAGACATCAAATCAATTAGAATGTTAGTGTGGAGCGCCAAACTCGATCCAACTCAGTTACGCTGGGAGCAATTCTGGGTGATAGAATGCGAGGGAAAATTGGCAGCTTGCGGGCAGTTGCGGAACTTTGCGGGCGCGCAAGAATTGGGCAGTTTGGTGGTGGCGAAAGATTGGCGCGATCGAGGTTTGGGAAGCTACCTCACAAAATATTTAATTCAACAAGCTACAGAACCGCTATATTTAGAATGTTTGGGAAAGCGACTTGCATCATTTTATACTCGCTTTGGCTTCGGAGAAGTTTCCGTACAAGAATTGCCGGAGTCGCTTAAATTCAAGTTCGGTTTGTCTCAATTAGCTAAAACTTTATTCAGAATTCCTGTAACAATTATGCAGTATCAAGCAGGTTCTCTATAATTATGACTTTTATGAATTTAAGATTCTGAATTTATGAATGGATTTTAACTTTGACCTGTTCAATAATTAGATAACAATGTGCGATCGACCTGCATCGATCAAACACTCCTACCGCCTCCTGATATCTGCGTCAATCTCGATCGCCTATTGTCTATGCCTAAATAGGTAGGTACAAATCAACATCGCATGGGCAGGGTGGGTGAGTTGCCAAGTTTACTTGCTGATATCACCGATCCGCTTACGGGCCCCTAATGGCGCACAGGGTGTCAGAAACCAGGTTTTTAGCCGTTTGGTGCGTAAGTCACCGACTAGATATATATGGATATTCCGGATTGGGCGATCGAGACTGCGTAAGTTCATAATTCACCGTTCGCGGTAGTCCAGTTGGCTAAATTGGCACACCCAGCAGCCTGATAGCTAGGCAAAAACCGTTGCAAAACCGTTGTTTGCAGGTTGGAAAGTGTCCTGTGCCAGTACCAGACTCGGAAAGTGGACTGGCGATCGCACCAAAGACATTCGACTCCTGGCAAATTAGTAAATGTAAAGCAAGGGAGTCACAACCCAATCAAAACATAAAACCCAAAAATAAAACATTTTCACAGCAGCAGTAATGCGGAATCAGACAATCTCTAATGTAGCTAACCACATCTACCCTTAAGGTAAATCCCCCCAACTACTCAACCATTAAATCCTTAATTCAATACCTCGGAATTACTGAATTTTGACTCCCCGCAACCGCTTCTGAAATCCCCTCAACATTTCAAAAATTCTTGGCCTTTTATCCTGATAAAACCACGGAAGGCAAGAACAATGAAATATCAAGGCAATCAATCTTAACAGAGGAAATGCAGCCTCTCAAATAGCATAAACAGACAATTACACATCCATATATTTTAACACCACAGGAGTAAATATCATGTTCAACGTAGTAAAAGCTTTCGGCTCGATTTTCTCTACCCAAGGATACAGCGCCGCTAACAATATGCTCATCAAAAATTACGTCAACACCAATTTTAACTATTTCAACGAAGAAGCAGTCGTCGATGAATCGATTTACCCGAATCAAACAGGTCGCGTCCGCTTTCAAGGTAGCTGGTGGCCCGCACGGTGCGATCGCCAAATCACCCTAACACCGGGAGACACCGTTTATGTCATCGGCGTTGACAACATCACTCTGTTAGTTTCCCTCGCTCCCGCAGACTAAATCAGAGCATGAACAACCTGGTCATACATCTCAACCAGGAAATGCTACTTTTCAAAGAGCATAAATAGGCGAGTAAACTTCAATATATTTTAATACAAAAGGAGTCAGGAAAATGTTCAACGTAATAAAAGCTTTCGGTTCAATTTTTTCTACTCACACCTACAGCACAGAAAAGAATATGTTAATGGATAACTACATCAACACCAATTTTAACTATTTCAACGAAGAAGCTGTCGTGGATGAATCGATTTACCCGAATCAAACAGGTCGCGTCCGCTTCCAAGGTAGCTGGTGGCCCGCACGGTGCGATCACCAAATCACCCTCACACCGGGAGACACGGTTTATGTCATCGGCGTTGACAACATCACTCTGTTAGTTTCCCTCGCTCCGGCAGACTAAATCAGAACTCGATCCAAACTGCCTAACTTTTCACACCCATATCTGATTTCGGCAGGGTTTATGCAAATAAACCCTGCCTTTTATATGCTTAAATAAGTTGAGACACATACTAGCCATATTTAAACCAGTGAACTTTCAATCAGTTATTGCCACCTTAAACAAATTCTGGAGCGATCGAGGATGCCTGATCGCCCAATCCTACGACACAGAAAAAGGTGCAGGAACCATGAATCCCCACACCTTTCTCAGAGCAATCGGCCCCGAACCTTGGTCAGTCGCCTACATCGAACCCTGTCGCCGCCCCACCGACGGACGCTACGGCGAAAATCCCAACCGCTTCCAACATTACTATCAATATCAAGTTTTAATTAAACCCTCTCCTCCCAACATCCAAGACATCTATTTAGACTCCCTCCGAGCATTAGGAATTTGCCCAGAAGACCACGACATTCGCTTCGTAGAAGATAACTGGGAATCGCCCACCCTCGGAGCTTGGGGCGTGGGCTGGGAAGTCTGGCTCGATGGTATGGAAATCACCCAATTTACCTACTTTCAACAGTGCGGTAGCATTGACTGTCGCCCCGTCTCCATTGAAATTACCTATGGACTAGAACGCCTAGCAATGTATCTCCAAGAAGTCGATGCCATGACGAAAATTCAGTGGAAAGATGGCATCACTTACGGCGACGTTCACCTGCAAGGAGAAATAGAACAGTGTACTTATAACTTTGAAGCTTCTAATCCAGAATTGCTGTTTACTCTCTTTGGATTGTACGAGCAAGAAGCCGAACAATTGACCAAAAAAGGCTTGGTTTTGCCTAGTCTTGATTATGTGTTAAAATGTTCTCACACATTCAATTTACTCGACGCTAGAGGTGTGATTTCGGTAACGGAAAGAACCCGCTACATCACCAAAATTCGCAACTTGGCGCGGCGAGTTGCTCAGCTTTATTTGGAACAGCGCGAAAAGCTTGGTTTTCCTTTAGAAAAATCTGTAAAAGTTTGAGTTTTAGTTGGTGGGGCGGGCATCTTGCCTGCCTCAACAACGGGCAAGATGCCCGTTCCACGAAGGTCATATTTTTAATTAATTAAATGCCTACTTATTCGGAAAATAATACAGAAACAAATCCTCAACTGCGAATTGAGGGTGTAAGCTTGAAAACACCGATCGCCTCAAGCTACTTATTGGAAAATATCTCGTTTCAGGTACAGAAGGGATCTTGCGTGGCAATTGTTGGCCCTTCAGGTGCGGGGAAAACAACGCTGTTGCGGTTGCTAAATCGCCTCAGCAGTCCCACCAGCGGCTCGATTTATCTGGAAAATACAGAATATCGCCACATACCTGCGATCGAACTTCGCAAACAAATCACCCTCATCCTGCAAGAATCCAAGCTTTTGGGAATGTCGGTGCGAGAAGCATTGGCTTATCCTTTGAAGCTGCGGGGCGTGACTGCATCAAACATTGCTGAGAGAATTAGCGGGGCGATCGAACAACTGCACATACCTCAAGAATGGCTCAATCGCAGCGAATTCCAGCTTTCCACAGGCCAAAAACAGCTCGTGGCGATCGCCCGCGGCATCATCCTGCAACCAAAAATCTTGCTTTTAGACGAGCCAACATCCGCCCTAGACGCCGGAAAAGCCGCCCACCTTTTGCAAGTATTGACACAGCTAACAAACGGCCAAACCACAATTGTAATGGTAAACCATCAATTAGAATTAGCCGAGCAATTTAGCACGCGAATTCTGCATTTACAGCGCGGAAAGCTGATCGAAGACTCGCCCTCTCATCAAATAAATTGGGTGCAACTGCGGCAAAATTTAATCCAAGCAGAAGCAGAAGCCCAACAAGAATGGTAAACAAGCTCAAAAACACTTTCTGCGAGGGGTTGCGTAATTAATTTGGATGTTTTAACCGCAGAGGGCGCAGAGGGCGCAGAGAAAGAGAAGATAAGAGGGAAAGAGAGAAGTTTACAAGTTGTTGAGGATTGCTAGAGAGAGAGACAGTCAGATATTAGCTTTGGGAATGTTGTTTAATGTTGGCATTTGTGATTTTACACTAAATCCCTAGTGCGAAATTAAACCCATTTTTTGATAAAGTGGTCGGACTAAGTTTTTTAAAGCTGGCAACTGTTTGGTAAAAATTATCGAGCCTAAAACACAAATTATACCTCCAATGATGACTGTGTTGGGAGCGCCGATATAATTGGCCAATCCGCCGGCAACTAAATTCCCAAACGGTGTCACTCCAAAAAATGCCATCGTGTATATGCTCATCACTCTTCCGCGTTTGTCGTCTTCCACAATTGTTTGCAAAAATGTGTTTCCTCCTGCAAATTGCAAAATGAAACCAAACCCCACGAACAACATCATGATTAATGACAGCCACAAGACATGGGACAAACCAAAACCTATCAGTCCGAATCCCATAATTGCCGGTGAAATCGCAATCCATTTGCCGAGGCCAACTACACTTTTGCGCGAAATCAAATAAATCGCCCCCCCAAAGGCTCCGACTCCTGAAGATGCCATCAAAAAGCCGAGGGTTTGGGCGTCGCCTTGCAGAATTTTGGTGGCAAAAATAGGGACTAAAACTGTGTGGGACATTCCGGCAAAACTGACTAATGCTAATAGCAGTAAAATTGCTCGAATCGGGGGAAACCCGAAGGCATAAACGAATCCTTCTTTTAATCTTTGTAAGGGTTTGGTATTAGTGGCGGCAATTTTTCGGGATTTGATCTGCATCGCTAATAAGCCTGCAATTACAGCGATGTAGCTGAGTCCGTCAATGAGAAAGCAATAACTTGCCCCCACTGTAGCTATCAGCAAACCTGCAATTGCTGGGCCGATTAATCTGGCGCCGTTGAACATGGAAGCGTTGAGGGCGATCGCATTTGCTAAATCTTCTTTCTTTTCTACAAGTTCCGGCACAAAAGCTTGCCGTGCCGGCGCGTCAAAGGCGTTAATTGCACCTTGGAAGAAACTCAGTACCACGATCTGCCAAATGTTAACGACTCCTGTTAGGGCTAAAAATGCTAGCGCTAAGGATTGAACCATTGCTAATATTTGAGTGGCAATTAGGACTCGGTGGCGGTTCCAGCGATCGATTAAAACTCCTGCAAAAGGCAGTAAAATTAATGTGGGTATTTGACTTGTAAATCCCACCACACCGAGCATCCAAGGTGAATCGCTCAAATTGTAGACAAGCCAAATAGTAGCGACTTGCGTCATCCAATTCCCAATTAGGGAGATGCCTTGTCCTGCAAAAAACAGGCGATAATTTCTCGATCGCAGCGCTGGAGGAATTGGTATTGTTTTGATTTTTGCTAGTAGATTCATGCTGCAAGTACGGCTAGAGCAAGCCTATTTGATTTGTAAACATTTTTTAGGGGTAGCACCCCTGGACCTACCCCTAATTAGCGAAGGGCAACCATCGGGGGACTGCCCCTAGACTCATTATTACGAATCATTGAGAATTGCGATATGAGCCGAAGGTTCTATTTTACAACTCCCGAAAACCAGGATTTAAGTATTGTTAAATTTTTGCCCGTAGCAAAACGATCGCCACATTTAAATTTTTCTGTCGCGATCGCTTGACTAACGAGAAATTCCTTCCCCGAACTCTTCCCTCAATTAATGCTCAACAGCCAAGTGCCGAGGTAACGCAGCAAGGGTACGTCACCGGGGGTGCGGATGCGGACGTTGAAATGGTACATTCCGCCGGGAGATGGGTTTCTGACGTTGGAGAGTACAACCTCAACATTGTTGCCTGCAGGAATTGGTTCTTTGGGATAAATTTCTATGAATCGATTTTCTTTGTCCCAGATTACTTCTTGCAATTCTATTGTTTTGTCTTTGACGCGCACTTTAATGTCTTTTTGGTCAAATTCGCCTTTGTAGTAGTCTGGATAGGATATGTTCAGTTGGGCGATCGCCAAAGTTACTTTTTTGGAAGGAATTCGCAGCCGATATCTATCGCCACTCATCCCCGGTGTACCGTAATCCAAGCGATAGCTTAATTGGTTGGCACGATCGGGGCCGCCGAAAATCGTGAATCCTGGCATGGACTGGGCTAAACTGATGGCGGGTAATCCAGCCACCAAGCAACCTGTAACCGCTAGTGCTGAAAATAATCGTCGCATAACAACTCCTCTAATTAAACTCTTGGTGAACCTTAAATATTGCTCGCCCGAAATTTGCGATCGTGCCTACAATATATCGAATGTCTCAGCAATTTGATGAGGGCGATCGCCGGCTGAGGTCACTTTTTTTTGCGTAATTTTTGCGTAATACTGATAACAGACATTCAAACTACAGAAGTAGGCGACATAAAATTATATCATAATCGGTGGCAAACTTAACCATTTAGCGAATTTGAATGTATAAGATAAGTTAAAGATACGGGTCGAATTTGAGCGATCGGCTTTAGTATCAACGAGAGAAGTTTAGGGCAACGGCTGCTTCAATGTAAAGCAAGGCATCGGGCGATTAAAAATCGCACTTCAAGAAACCTGCGGAGGCAGGTTTTGTCTGTGTAGGCGCGGTTTCAACCGTCCTAGGAAGGCTTAAATAAGGAGAGTTCATGAAATTAGCGATCGCAAAAGAAATAGCAGCAGGCGAACGCCGGGTGGCATTAGTCCCCGACGCTGTAGCCCGATTAGTCAAACAGGGCGTAGAAGTTTGGGTTGAGGCCGGTGCCGGCGCACAATCCTTTTTCTCGGATCTTGCTTACGAAGAAGCGGGAGCTCAGGTTGTCGCCGATACCGCTAGGCTGTGGGGCGAAGCCGATGTCGTCGTGAAAATCGGGGCCTTGCAAGAATCAGAAGTTCATCAACTCCGGGAAGGAGGAGTTTTCATCGGATTTTTGAATCCTCTGGGAGATCCAGCTTTAGTGCAGCGTTTAGCCGATCGCCAAGTAACGGCATTCAGCATGGAAATGATCCCGCGCACCAGCCGGGCTCAAAGCATGGATGCGCTGTCGTCTCAGGGTAACGTCGCCGGTTACAAAGCGGTACTGATCGCAGCGGCAGCTTTGCCAAAGTATTTTCCGATGCTGACAACGGCGGCGGGTACAATTCGCCCCGCGAAAGTATTGGTAATGGGTGTGGGCGTTGCTGGCTTGCAGGCGATCGCCACGGCACGTCGTTTGGGTGCGGTAGTCGAAGCTTTCGACATCCGCCCGGAAACAAAAGAACAAGTACAAAGTTTGGGCGCTAAATTCCTTGATGTCGAACTCAAGGAAGAAACCGTCGCCGCCGGAGGCTATGCAAAAGAACTATCAGAAGCAGCCAAAGAATACACCCGCCAAGTGCTCACCCAACACGTCAGCGCTTCCGATGCAGTTATTACAACCGCTCAAGTTCCCGGCAGAAAAGCACCTATTTTAGTTACTAGAGAAATGGTTTCTCAAATGAAGCCCGGATCGGTAATTGTTGACCTCGCGGGCGAACAAGGCGGCAATTGCGAATGCACGGAAGCGGGGAAAGATGTTGAATGGAACGGCGTTAATGTCATCGGCCCGATTAATGTGCCGTCGTCTATGCCTGTCCACGCTAGCGAAACTTACTCGAAGAATATCTCCTCTTTACTTCAGTTGATGGTGAAAGATAAGGAACTGAATTTGAATTTTGAAGACGATATCATTGCTGGTTCCTGTGTGGCTCGCGATGGCGAAATTAGTAACCAGCGGGTGCGGGATGCTTTGGCCGCTCAGGCTTCAGCAGTCAGTTAGATTCTGTCGTTATGAGGCAAAGTCCGGCAAGGGTTGAAACCCCTGCCTCAAAGCTAAAGTCCTCTTAAGAGGACTGAAGAACTGGTTAAATATCTCCAAAAAAGGCTTTTTTGAACAGGCTTTCCGGCCTGTTCCACAAGAATTATTGGAGAGGTCTATTAGTCCTCTTAAGAGGACTTTGGCTTTGAGCCAGGGAATTCATTCCCTGGCGGATTCAACCGGGAACGAGTTATTTCCAATTACCAATTACCAATTGTCATGGCAGAAGGATTGATTGCAGGTTTAGTGGTGTTTACTCTGGCGTCGTTTGTGGGATTTGAAGTAATTAATAAAGTCCCGCCGACGCTACATACACCTTTGATGTCGGGTTCCAATGCGATTTCGGGAATTGCGGTTTTAGGTGCAATTCTGATTTCTGGTCAAGGTAATGTAACTGTTACTTCGATTTTGGGGACGATCGCGATCGCCCTGGCCACAATTAACGTTGTCGGCGGTTTCTTAGTAACCGATCGAATGCTGCAAATGTTCAAGAAAAAAGAGGTTAAAGCGTGAGCGATTTTCTGCCCAGTGGCATTCAACTAGGTTATTTAGTTGCCGCATCTTTGTTTATTATCGGTTTGAAACAGTTGGGTTCCCCTGCAACTGCCCGTCAAGGGAATGTGTTAGCTGCGATCGGGATGTTAATTGCGATCGTCGGTACGTTGCTGGAAAAGCAAGTAGTCAGCTACGAATTGATTGCTGTCGGAATTATCATCGGTTCCATTTTGGGAACAATTATGGCAAAAACCGTCGCGATGACGGATATGCCGCAGATGGTGGGTTTGCTTAACGGTTTCGGGGGCGCGGCTTCTGCACTCGTTGCTGTGGGTGAATTCTGGCGCTATCTCAGCATCCCGGAATCGCCGGCGCCTGATGCGACAATCACGATCCTTTTGGGTGTGTTGATTGGCGGAATTACTTTCACTGGTAGCCTTGTGGCGTTTGCGAAACTGCAAGAATTGCTGCCGGGTGCGCCTATGACGTTTCCGCTGCAACAGCCGTTTAATGCCATGCTGGCGATCGCACTTTTAGCCGGCAGCGGTTATATGCTGTTTAACCCAGAAAATGTGCCGGTATTCCTGGCTTTGGTGGCGATTTCCAATATTTTGGGCATCATGTTTGTGCTCCCGATTGGTGGTGGCGATATGCCGGTGGTGGTGTCGCTGCTTAACTCGTATTCGGGGATTGCGGCGAGTGTGGCTGGGTTCATTTTGATGAACAATATGCTGATTATCGCTGGTGCATTGGTGGGCGCGTCGGGGATTATTTTGACGCAAATCATGTGCAAGGCGATGAATCGATCCTTGGGTAGTGTGCTGTTTAGCGCGTTTGGTAGCGGTGGCGGTAGTGCTGCGGCTGCTGCTGGGGCTGCTGGTGCTACTGACAAAACTGTTCGCAGCATCAATCTCGAAGAAAGTGCGATGATGTTGGGTTATGCGCGATCGGTTGTAATTATTCCCGGTTACGGAATGGCTGTAGCGCAAGCACAGCACGCGGTGCGCGAGTTAGCCGACGGTTTGGAAAAAATGGGTGTTGACGTGAAATACGCGATTCACCCGGTGGCTGGGCGGATGCCTGGGCACATGAATGTGCTGTTGGCGGAAGCAAACGTGCCTTATCCGCAGTTATACGACATGGACGACATCAATCCGCAGTTTGACGAAACTGATGTTGCTTTGGTAATCGGGGCGAATGATGTGGTGAATCCGGCGGCGCGTCACGATACGGCGAGCCCGATTTACGGGATGCCGATTTTGGAGGTTGATAAGGCTAAGCATACGATCGTAATCAAGCGCGGGATGAGTGCTGGTTTTTCCGGTGTAGACAATGAGTTGTTCTACAAGGATAAGACGATGATGTTGTTTGGTAGCGCTAAGGATGTGGTTGCCAAATTGGTTTCTGAGGTGAAGCAGTTGTAGGATTTTGCAACCGCTGATGAAGGCGGATTAACGCGGATTAACGCAGATGATTAAACCCGGTTTCTTCTAGAACCCGGGTTTTTGTTGGGGTTTTGTTTTGATATCAATATTCTTCAGTCTCAAGCGAGAGGGATTTCGTTTGACTCTTAAGCGATTTCAATCGCCGAGTCTTATAAGCTAATAGTTTGTATGCAGCCGATTCTGGACTTCAGAAGGATCTGCTGTTTCAAAAAATAGTTCCAACGCTTCGATCATATTTCGTCGCGCTGCTTCTATATTGTCACCTTGGCTGGCAATATCAAGTTCTGGGCAAAGGGATATATATCCGTCGCCTTCTCGTTCAATAATTGCTGTAAACTGTTGGGTTGACTTCATAGGAAATTGGGTTGTAGGATGTATAGATAATTGTAGTGGCTAAATAACTGAATAAGTATGCTCAAGAAATCAGATATATACAGGCTTGTAAATGATTACATTGGAGTTGACAATGGATATTTGCATGGCTTTTCTTACAGAACTCACTACGACTTTTATCCTTACTACTGCGACTTAGAGATTAACGTAGAAGATTATGAACCTGGCACTACAAGAGAAAAGTTCATTCGCATACTTGAAGACGCAAGCCCGCTAGTTCAAGCTAAAATTCTAAAAGGCGTATTCAAAAAGTATCCTGTTTTATACTTTGAGGAAGGAGAGAGAGAGAGAAAGCAACTAATTTACGACGAGTATCAAGGAATCATAGCAAGACTCGAATTTTCAGTGCAGGGTGTTAGCAGTGAGGTGAAGAACCTGATATTCGCTGCAAATGGACCTAAGCCGGAAATTGTCTTAATGGATGCAATCAGTAATGAGATTAAGATTGTCAAAAATCAAGAATACTGTCTCGTATATGATAGACCCCTTTTTGAAAAAGGGCTGTTATGGGAAGAGTTAGTAGACTGGTGGCGAGACAAAAAAAAACTCCATAATCAGACACGTTCTGAGCAGCGTCATAACCTGTTCAATCGACTCAAAATATCTCTGGGGGGCAATCACCCAGAAAAGATTTTACTTAACACGTACTACAGCTATTTTTATGAAAAATTGACAGAAAAACTACCAGCACTAATTCCTCAAGTGTACTTGCATTATGACCCCTATACATGGGAACAGCTCAAAGGTGTAAAACGATTAAGCCGACAAAGAATGGATTTCCTGCTTCTCCTTCCTTACAGAAAAAACATTGTAATTGAAATAGATGGGAAGCAACACTATTCTGAAAATGACAAAGCCAACCCTCAACTATATGCAGAAATGGTTGCAGAAGATAGACGATTAAGACTTGCAGGCTATGAATTATACAGATTTGGTGGTTATGAGTTTTTGCATACTGAAGACGCAAAACAAACTGTGAAAAACTTCTTTGACGACCTATTTAAGTTACACTCCATTCTCTAGGCATTAAAAAAGCTCCCGCAGTGTGCGGACCCGATGCTTGTATCGGCAAGAAGGAAGATACCAGTTTGGTCTTTTGTGTACTAGCCTTTTGGGTGCAAATGATGTGCAAATTTTGCAAGACTTTCCTCATTTGAGTGCAGCAGATTTGGCGAATGCTTGGGCTTATGCTGAGGCACATCCAGAGGAAATTGAAGCAGCTATCGCTAGAAATGAGGCAGCCTAAAACATGGCGCGAATTTGCTATAATCTAACTACTATCAAATCCGAGCGATCGCACTTATGACTATACAAGAATTAGAAATTCAAGTCTTAACCTTAAATGCGGTTGATAAAGCTAAACTAATCAGCATCCTAACTCAAACTTTAACCAACGGTTCTCTAGGCATTAAAAAAACTCCCGGTGTGTGCGGAGGGGATGCCTGTGTCGGCAATACTCGCATACCAGTTTGGTCTCTGGTATGCGATCGACGTTTAGATGCTTCCGATGGTATCATCCTAGAATCATTTCCCGATCTAACCGCCGCTGACTTGGTAAATGCGTGGGCTTATGCTGATGCTTACCCAGAAGAAATTGAACAAACAATTAGAGAAAATGATTGAGAGCGTAAACAATGACACTGAAAGAATTAGAAAAACAACTCCTTGCCTTAACTCCCGGTGAAAAAACTCAGGCAATACAGCTATTAGTTCAAAGTTTAAGCAATACTTGGCAAGGAATTGAAAAAACGCCGGGCGTGTGCGGCGGCGATGCTAGAATTGCCAATACTCGCATACCTATTTGGTCGATGGTAAATTATCGCCTTCTGGGTGCAAATGATGTGCGAATTTTGCAAGATTTTCCCCATTTGAGTGCAGCGGATTTGGCGAATGCTTGGGCTTATGCTGAGGCACACCCAGAGGAAATTGAAGCAGCGATCGCTAGAAATGAGGAAGATTAACAAATGGTGCGTCTTTATGCAGATGAAAATTTTCCACTGGTAATCGTGGAATTACTGCGAAATTTTGGTCACGATGTTTTGACAGTGCAAGAAGCTGGAAATGGTGGACTGGGGATTCCTGATGAAGATGTGTTAGCTTTTGCTATTAGCCACAATCGAGCCGTTTTGACGCGCAATTGGGATGATTTTAGACACCTGCACCGTTTGCAACCTGACCATAAGGGTATCATTATTTGCAAAGAAGATTTGAACACAGAGAGACAAGCTTCACTAATTAATGAAGCTATTTCTACGGTCGAAAATCTCACAGGTAAATTGATTAGAGTAATCCGTCCGCCGCAGTGAAAAAAAGCAGTAGCTTGCGGGGCGAGACGCCATCGCCCAAACCCATCCTACAAATCTTATAAATAAATCCCCCATTGCTCCCAAGATTAGGTAAAATTATTGGCGTGTCAGAGGATAAACTATATGCGCTTGGTTAAATATATTGCGATCGCCATTATCAATACTTTCGGTGTCGTCATCGGTATTATTTTGGTTGCAGTCCCCACAACAGTGGCTCAACCTTCCCTAAACTACCAACTCGCACTCTCTGAGCGACAGCCAGACGGCGAAACTCCTAAATCCCTTTCCGAACTCTACAAATTGCGCGATCGGCTCAAAGTACAATTAGATAACCTTGCGAAAACTCCCGACAGCGCCCCGTTTCCTGCAGAACTTTGGAAATCAGCAATCCACCGCCAGCAATCCCAAACTCTGACGCAGCAACTCCAAAACGTTCAAAGTCAGATTCAAATAGAAGAAACAGCCAAATATAATTGGGACGAGGCTGCTAAATTTGCCGCCCAAGCAGTCTTAATTGGACGCACTTCTAATCCTTCTTCTGCTACTTGGGAACAGTCGCAACGCCTGTGGCAAATTGCTATCAATACGCTGCGACTCATTCCTCACGATTCTTTTTTGGCCGATGGGGCGATCGACAAAACCATCGAATACCAAGGAAACCTCAGTGTCGCTACCTATGAAATGCAAGTTGCACGTTCTGTTGAGAAAGTTAGAGCCGAGGAAGAAGAGATAAGAGAGCGAGCCCGCAAAGAGCAAGAGAAAAAAGAATTTGCTCGTCGAGAAATAGAGAGAAAAGAGCAAGAGAAAAAAGACCGGGCTAGAAAAGAACTAGAAAGGCAAGAATTCCAAAGGCAAGAATTAGCCAGGAAAGAACTAGAAAGGCAAGAATTCCAAAGGCAAGAGTTAGCCAGAAAAGAACTTGAAAAGCAAGAATTAGCCAGGAAAGAACTTGAAAAGCAAGAACTACAAAGGCAAGAGTTAGCCAGACAAGAACTTGAAAGACAAGAATTCCAAAGGCAAGAGTTAGCCAGACAAGAACTTGAAAGACAAGAGTTAGCCAGACAAGAATTAGCCAGACAAGAACTTGAAAGACAAGAACTAGAGAGAAATCAGCAAGCAACTTCTCAACCAACTCCTGAATCAACTGCAACACCAACTCCCGCCCCTGTTACGCCTGCTGCGTCCCCGTCGAACTTTTTCTTTGCGGGAGATACCAACAGAGATGGCCAAATTAACGAGCAAGACGAAGCGGGAAAAGAACAATGGTCTTTGTCCAAGGGCGCGTTAATTTTATTTAACGATCGCAATAATGATCGCGGCAAGATACCGACTTGGAAACAAACCAAAGTTAGCGCTCCCCGCCGTGCAGCAATGCTTTCTCAAGTTAACTTAACACTGTCTGAAAACTTCAAAACCTCTCAACTATTTATCACGGCTGACAGCATTGCTAGCCCTCACATCAGCGTTTTTCAAAAGACGGGGGACGGCTGGCAACCTGTAGATATATCCGGTGCTAAACCTCTAGTTTTCAGCACGAATATTGTTTTAGGTGTCGAAGCAAAACAATTTGCCGATCGCAACTGGAACGGCACTGTTAATCTAAAAGCAACTGCCCAAAACAACGGTCAAGAAATTGCATCCACAACAATCCAAATGGGCGTTAGTCCTTGGATGATAGCGCCCAACACAGCGCCAGTAACCGAAGTTCAGGTGAGCGACAGAGGCGCGGTAAACAGCGAATTTATCTCGCAACTCAAACAAGCAGTAGAACCCACGGGCGCTAAAGTCAAAGTTCTCCAGGGCGATCGCACTTGGATGCAAGATACCCAGAAAAACGGCTACGTTCAATTGCCAGAAGAATCGGATATACGCCTGTTTAATGTAGCCCTAAAAAGCAATAGCGAACCAGAGAAAAACCCGCCTGTTAAATCAACTCAAAACCGGGATTTAAAAGTAGTTAAAATTGGCAATCCTCGTTCTTTAGACCCTGTAAGTCAGTGGTCTGACGGATACGGCAATTTGCAGGTTACACCGCCGATTCCCGGACACCCAATGGGTCGAGTTTATTACGGGAATTCGGGCAATGCTAGTTTTAATCCAGAGGTACTTGATTTTATTCAAGCTCAGAGAATTCAAGGGCCACCAGTGGATATTGATACTTCTTGGCTTTTGACTCGCCAAGTGGATGAAATCATCAATTTTATTCCCACTCAAACTCCCGGACAATATGTAATGACGATCGCCAGTCCCGAAGCCGGAGTTAAGCTGTTGGAAGAATTGGAGGGAAGAGGTTACGGCGATGTGACGGTCAATCGAGGTTTGAGCACTCAAACAACTGTCAGCGCCGCTTTGCAAAACCGTGCTTTAATTCAACACAATCTCTATTTGCAAAATCAGAAACTTAATCCGATTATAGAGAAGTTGAAAAGAGAATTTTTACTGCGAGACGACCAAATTATTCAAGTTCCGGTGATGTTTGGCTACAGCGGTTATGCTTGGTGGCCAAATATGGTCAATTCGGTGCCAGTTAACGGCAAGTTGTTAGTTTCAAATCCGCGCGGGCCAATGATTGAGGGTGTAGATTACACTCAGGAAAGATTGCGCCAACTGCTGCTTCCTGCTGGCGTCAGCGTTAGTTTTCTGGATGACAGGTATTATCAAGAATTGAAAGGAAACGTGCAGTCGGCGACGAATACTGTGAGGAAACCAGAAGAGCGGCCTTTTTGGCAGTCTTTGCCTAATAATTACTAATTGGGAATGGGGAATGGGGAATCGGGAATCGGGAATCGTGAATTAGGAATTTGTAGGGGCGGGTTCACCAACAATACTCGCCTGTAACGAACAATCTCGTAAACCCGCCCCCACCCAACTGTAAATCGCTAACTAATATCATGGCAGGTTTGTATGCAGATGAACAATCTTCCTTCTAACTTTTGCCTAACGCTCGATAATTAATCCGTGTATCCGTGTCAAAATCCGTGTCGTGCCTTCTTCCTTATGCTAGATAATTTAAGTGCAGGCGATCGCACCAGTAACGTAAAATGTCTAAAAGCGGTCTTTGTAAAATAAATTTAGCCCCATGAGCGACGAACAGGAAAAAAAACAAATTTTGACTCAGCAACCAGAAACAATTTGCACTGCCAGTGATGAGTTCGATCGCACTGCAATTGCCAGTGCCGATGCAACTTCCGCACCAGCAGAAACTCCCGCAGAAATTGCCACGCCCGAAGATATTTCAGCGCCAATCGACGAGGCCGAAACAATTCCCGTTACCGCCGATAATACGCCGGAAACAACTCAAATTACAAGTTATCCGCCTCCAACAATTCCAACTGCCAACCCGGAACCAAAACCAGCTCGCTCCTGGCAAATCTTAGCAGTTTTTCTCAGCGGAATCTTAGTCGGTTCCGTCCTTAGTCTCGGCAGTTTGCTAGCGTGGAGAATGTATCAGGAAAGAGCGAACCTTCAAATCAAACTACCCGCTGACGTACCCCTCCCCGAAAGCCCTCCAACCGTCGCAGCAGCGCCCGCCAACCGCCAGCCCGGACTTCCCCCAGCACCCGGAGTGGCACGGCCCGCCACAATCTATCCGTCGCCCCGTCCCACTCAAATACCCTCTGTGTCTGGCGTTCCCCAACTTGCTTCGCCGTCGTCACCGTCGCCGTTGCCTTCTCCTTCTCCTTCTCGCGCTGCGGTTGAAACCCCTGTAACCGAGCGAGTTTACTTTCAAGCGGGTGCTACGGGAACTACTCTGAGCAATAGTTTGCGAGCCAACATATCCAGGCGCTACTTACTGGAGTGCAATAGCGGCCAAAGCATGACAATTAATGTTCAAGAAGGTCAAGTTAGCGCCGCAATTATTGCTCCTAACGGTGAAAAGTTAGGTACTGCTGATAGCACAGGTCAGTGGCAAGGTCAATTAGCGAGTAGCGGCGATTATACTATTGAAATTTCAGGCGATCGCCAAGCAAACTACCAAGTTAAGATTGAAGTCAAATAGCAACTATAATTGTATCAGGGGGTAGTTACACAATACATAAACCCGCCCTGGTGGCCAATTACAAATTACCCATTACTAATTACCAATGGTTGCACAAATATCTCCAAGCATCTACGAAGCAAAAACCCAAGAAATTGCCAAAGAAATCCTGAAGGCAACTCAAGACAAAAAGCGATCTTTTTTCGGTCAACTCCAAGACCAAATGCGTTGGGACGACAAACTAATGGATTGGGCGATGGCTAGCCCCGGACTGCGGGTGCAATTGTTTCGATTCATCGACTGTTTGCCGGCACTCCGCAGCAAGCCGGAAATTGCCCGCCACCTCCAAGAATACCTGACCGCCCAAGAGGTAGAATTGCCCGAAGCTTTGAAAAAATTGCTCAATTTTACTAACGCTGATTCGATTCCTGGACAATTGGCTGCGACAACGGTTGCGCCTGCGGTGGAAACTTTGGCGCACAAGTATATTTCTGGGGAAAATATCAAGCAGGTAGTTAAAACTTTAGAGCGACTTCGCAAAGATAAAATGGGTTTTACAGTTGACCTTTTGGGGGAAGCTGTCATCACTGAAACTGAGGCGCAAATTTATCTTAACCGCTATTTGGAATTGATGGAGGAGCTGGCGAAGGCAGCAAAAAATTGGTCGCAGGTAGATGCAATTGACAAAGCTGATGATGAAACTTTGCCGCGAGTGCAAGTATCCGTAAAATTAACGGCTTTTTATTCTCAGTTTGACCCGTTGGATGCTAAAGGTAGCGAAGAGAAAGTAAGTGAGAGAATTCGCCTGTTACTGCGCCGCGCTAAGGAATTGGGCGCGGCTGTTCATTTCGATATGGAACAATATGCTTATAAGAGTTTAACTCTGAGCATTCTCAAAGACTTATTGTTAGAGGAAGAGTTTCGCAGTCGCACAGATATTGGAATTACATTGCAAGCATATTTGCGCGACAGTGCCGAAGATTTGAGAAACCTGATTTCCTGGGCAAAAAAACGCGAAAATCCGGTAACAGTGCGGCTGGTAAAAGGCGCTTACTGGGATCAGGAAACTATCAAAGCGATGCAGAAAGATTGGCCGCAGCCGGTCTACAATGACAAAGTTACTACCGATGCAAATTTCGAGCAGATGACGCAGTTGCTGCTCGAAAATCACGAATATTTGTATGCAGCTATTGGCAGTCATAACGTACGATCGCAAGCGAAGGCGATCGCCATTGCCGAAACTCTCAATATACCGCGTCGCCGCTTTGAAATGCAAGTGCTGTATGGCATGGGCGACAAATTGGCTAAGCTTTTGGTCGATCGGGGCTATCGCGTCCGAGTCTACTGCCCCTACGGCGACTTGCTGCCGGGAATGGCTTATTTGATCCGCCGTTTGCTGGAAAATACCGCCAACAGTTCTTTTATCCGGCAAAGTTCCGAAGAAATGCCGATCGAACAATTGTTAGCCGCACCAGTTGCTAATGGAAATGACCAGCTAGTTTACAGCAAAGTATTTCCCAACGTTGCCGATACCGACTACGCCAATACCAAATTGCGGCAACAAGCAGAAACAGCCATCAAATCAGTGCGGGCCAACTTAGGTAAAACCTATTTACCGCTAATCAATGGGGAGTACCAAAATACGGAAGCAACAGTTAATTCCCTCAACCCTTCCAATCCCACAGAAGTCGTTGGCACAATCGGATTGCTTTCGGAAGAACAGGCCAAACAAGCCCTTGAAGCAGCAAAATCAGCCTCTACCAGTTGGCGGAAAACCCCCGTCCGCCAGCGTGCAGGCGTCCTCCGCAAAGCCGCAGAATTGATGGAACAGCGGCGGCACGAACTGTCAGCTTGGATGGTATTTGAAGTCGGCAAACCCGTCAGAGAATGTGATGCCGAAGTTTCCGAAGCTATTGATTTTTGCCGCTATTACGCCGACGAAATGGAACGGTTAGACCAAGGAAAAAATTACGATATTCCCGGAGAAACTAACCGTTATAGCTATCAGCCACGGGGAATTTCTTTAATTATTTCGCCTTGGAATTTCCCCCTCGCAATTCCCGTCGGCATGACAGTTGCCTCGCTGGTTGCTGGTAATTGTACTTTACTCAAACCTGCGGAAGTTTCCTCAGTAATTGCAGCAAAAATAGCTGAAATTTTGCTAGAAGCTGGCATTCCCAAAGGTGTATTTCAATACGTGCCTTGCAAAGGTTCAACCGTCGGCGCTTACATGGTGAAACATCCTGACGTTCACATGATTACTTTCACCGGTTCTCAGGAAGTGGGCTGTCAGATTTATGCCGATGCTGCGATTTTGCAGCCTGGACAAAAACACCTGAAGCGAGTAATTGCTGAAATGGGCGGCAAGAATGCAATTATTGTCGATGAAAGTGCGGATTTAGACCAAGCAGTTGCAGGCGTAGTTTATTCGGCATTTGGATACAGCGGCCAAAAATGTTCCGCTTGTTCGCGAGTAATTGTGGTCGAATCTGTGTACGATAATTTTGTGGCAAGATTGGTAGAAGCGACGCGATCGCTCAATGTCGGCCCTGCAGAAAATCCCGGCACTCAAGTCGGCCCTGTGATCGATGCAAATGCCCAGTCGCGCATCCGCGAATACATCGAAAAAGGTCGCGCCGAAGCTAAAATAGCTTTAGAAATGCCGGCACCGGAAACCGGTTATTTTGTCGGCCCAGTCATTGTTACGGAAGTATCGCCGACAGCAACTATCGCCCAAGAAGAAATTTTCGGCCCGGTTTTGTCGGTGATGCGGGCAAAGAATTTCAGCGAAGCGATTGTTATTGCTAACGGTACGAATTTTGCTTTAACCGGCGGATTGTATTCTCGCACACCTTCGCATATCGATCGAGCCGCATCCGATTTTGAAGTCGGAAACCTGTACATCAATCGCGGAATTACCGGGGCTGTGGTATCGCGCCAACCCTTCGGAGGATTCAAACTTTCGGGAGTTGGTTCTAAAGCTGGTGGCCCGGATTATTTGCTGCAATTCCTCGAACCCCGCACCATAACCGAAAATATTCAGCGGCAGGGTTTTGCGCCGATTGAAGGAGTGGATGATTAATCATTCCTTTGTTCGCAGTGAGGACTGAAGTCCTTTCTCTGGCTGTTAAGTTAGTAGGGTGCGCTAGGCGCACCCTACGGGGGGGTAACAGAAAAAATTTGTGCGAGATTAGCTAGTTATAAAATGGAATCTACCAAAGATCGCGATCGACTAAATTCTCACAACCCTTCACTTGACAAGTGGCTGCGATTTTTAATTATAGCCGTATTAGTCATAGGCATTTTATTTCGATTCGCCAATCTCGATCGCAAATTTTACTGGATCGACGAAACATATACTTCTTTGAGAGTTTCTGGCTACACCGAAGTCAAAATAATCAAAGAAATTTCGTACCAGAAAATAACCTCGCCTGCGGATTTACAAAAATATCAGCAGATAAATTCCGAAAATACTTTAAGGGATACCCTGAATTCTTTAGCAACAGAAGACCCCCAACACCCCCCTCTGTATTACGTACTAGCGCGATATTGGGCGCAATGGTTCGGCAGTTCCGTTGCCGCAATGAGAAGTTTGGCCGCCGTGATTAGCCTGCTAGTATTTCCCGCAATTTATTGGCTGGCTTGGGAGTTATTTGAATCTTCAGCAGTAGCGTGGATGGCGATCGCAATTTTCGCAATTTCTCCCTACCACATCCTATTTGCCCAAGAAGCAAGACAGTACAGTTTGTGGACATTAACTACTATTTTATCCAGTGCAGCCTTGCTGCGAGCAATGCGCTCTGGCGAAAATCAAAATGCTGTCCCCCTCGTTCTTTCCTGGGCGCTTTATGCGGGCACAGCAACACTGGGATTCTACACCCACTTGTTATTTGTCTGCGTCGCTGCCGCCCACGCAATTTACGTCGCAGTTATTGCCAACTGGCGCGATGTGAAAACATTCATTTCCTATTATGTAGCATCTTTAATCGCATTGAGTGGCTTCATGCCTTCCCTGGTAAATACTGTAGAAAACTTCAATCAAGTTAGAAGCACAACAGCATGGGCCGAACAAACAAATTACTTAAGATTAGTCAGCAGGTGGGTTGGTTCCGTCAGCATAGCATTTTTTGATATTGGCATTGATGGAACTGCCAACCCCACAGAACTAGCCTTGCTAATTCCAGTTGGTATTATGATTCTAGCTTTAGTCGGCTATGCCATTTATTATTTATGCCGACAAACACCAAAGCGAGTGTGGTTGATTGTATTGTTATTGATTGCAACAACTGCTTTGTTTTTAGCAGTGCCTGATATAATCAAGGGTGGAAGGCGATCGGCAAATCCGCGATATTTAGTTCCTTGTTATGTGGGAATTCAGCTAGCAGTGGCTTACCTGCTGTGTACGAAAATTAGTAACAATTTGGAGAAGTTCAAACAGCAAAAACTGTGGAAAATAGTTATAGTGGCAGTTTTTTCCGCAGGTATTATATCCGGTGGAGTTAGTTCTCAAGCAGATATTTGGTGGAATAAAGGCAGCGGTTGGTTGCGTGCCTTGGAAGTAGCTGGGACGGTCAATCAAGCCAGCAATCCCCTATTTATCAGCGATGCCAATATCGCATATATCATGCCTTTAAGTTATTACCTAGAACCAAAAGTCAAACTGCTAATAGAACCCCGCTGTTACACTTCTTGCTACAAAAATCGAGAATTGGCAAAGAAAAAACCCCAACCCCCGCAAATTCCCGGCGGTTTCAGTGAGCTGTTTTTATACAGACCGTCCTCTACTTTGCGATCGGCAATTCAGCAACAAAACTATCAAATAGATCCGGCTGACACTAATGTTGAGCTTAATCTGTGGAAACTTACCAAAAAATAATCTAAAACATTAAGGCAAAAAACACGGGTTTGCTGCCAAAAAATAAATGTATTATTCAATGCGACATACTGGCCATAAACGGCATTTTTGGAAGTATGTGGCAAGTAGAGTTCGATAGGTTTGCTTTTCGTGGTAAGCTAAAACTTAAGAATCAAAAAATAACATCAAAAATCTCTAATGACAGTCACTGAAACCTCCAACATTCGTAAACTGCTGTGTGATCCAGACTTAGGGCTGATTCCTCACCTAGAAAAGTGCCTGCAAGATTTGCACTCATCGGCGATCGCCAGTGGAGAGAAATTCAAGGTAGAACCTTACGATATAGAACTCAAAAGCTGCCACACCCAGAAGCATCCCAACGACCAAAAACCCCTTGTCACCCAGTCAGTGTTAATAAAAGTTCCTCTGACTGGGAAAGTTCAAGACAAGATGCACCTATATCTGATCGCAACTGAGTTGCAGAACCAAATCGACTTCAAAATTATCGACTGGAGTGCCTTAGAACGCCGGCAATACGACATTCAGGGCATCCCTTTAAAGCAGCCGATCACCAAAATAGACGGCCACATGAATTACGAGTTAGTATTCGATCGACCAAGCTACTGCTGCATTACTCTGTTCCGCCAATTTGACTTAACTTACGCCGCCAATTTTTAATACCCATTCTGAAAAGTAGTGATACAGATTGATTGTACGGAAGCGTCTGTAAGGACAGGGTAATGTCATGTCCGGCGCGGGGACTAGGACACGGCATTGCCCTGTCCCCACGGTTTGCTTTTAATAATTGGTAGAAGATTGAGGATTGTAGATCGCGATCGCACCAAATCCAATTCAAACCGCTCGATTCGCAGTTTCCGCAAGAATCCTCTTAATATCAGCAGGAGTCAGACTCGGATTAGCTTGTAACATTAAAGCTATCACGCCGGATACTTGTGGCACTGCCATTGAAGTACCCGCAAAATATCGATAAGGAATCCCCGGTTGAGAAAGTGGCACAGTTGAATAAATGTCACCAGAATCCGCCGTGCCAGCGTCGCCGCCTGCAGCAACAAAGTAATTAATTGTCTCCGCACCCGCCCGGTTAGAATAATTCGCAAACAAGCCATTTCGGGTAACACCACCGACAGCAATTCCTACCTCATTGGCAAACCGAGCCGGATAATCTGCTTGTGGGCGAGCATCATTTCCCGCCGCCGAAATCACGATCACGCCTTGAGCTTCAGCCGCTCGAATCGCATCCAATTCTTGAATATTCAACTGTAGGCCACCCAAACTCACATTAATGATCTTTGCTCCATTTGCCACCGCATAATTAATCGCATTAATTTCATCCCGAATTTTCCCCACCCCGGCCCTATCCAGTATTTTCAAAGGCATAATCTTCGCAGTTGGAGCAGTTCCAGTAATCCCAACCCCATCTTTTTTCGCAGCAACTAAACCTGAGATATGAGTGCCGTGATTGTTATCATCTATCGGGTCATTATCGTTATTGACAAAATCCCATCCTCGGAAATCGTCAACAAAGCCATTGTTGTCATCATCAACCCCGTTGCTAGCTTTATTTCGACCGATCGCATCAACACCAGTTTCCCCCACATTGCTCCAAATATTCCCGATCAAATCCGGGTGATTGTAGTCAACTCCGCTGTCGATAACTGCCACCACAATTCCGTCTCCAGTCAAGCCCTGGGCCCAAACCTCTGGAGCTTTAATTAAATCTCTGCCCCACTCCTCGCCACCCAAATCGGGAACATCAGGAAAAGTTGCAGTACCTTGAGCTTTAGCAACTGCTGCCGCTGCATTCACCAAACCGAACCCAAAACGAGAGTCAAAACCCTGCAAGTTGCTCGGATTGTTAGGAGAAACAGTTGCAGGAGTTGCAGACAGATTTAGGGAAAAATTTGTACTGCCTTGGTATTGATAAACTCGGACAAAGTAAGTTCCTGCGGCTAAACCGTTGATGTCGATCGACTCCGGCGATAAATTCGGTTGTTGAGAAGAAGCAATAATATCGGTGAAGTCAATAGAATTGTCCCCGTTAAGATCTTTAATTAGAGCAACGTCAACATCCGCCGTCAAACCGCTGACAGTTAATTTAAAGTCGCTAGTTGCAGGCAAAGTAAAGCGGTAAAGGCCGTCTGGCCTGGCGTTGCTAAGCGAGTCTGCGATCGTTTGAGTGCCGCCCAAAACGCCTAAATCGCGAGCTTGATCCAGTTGGTTGCCCAATACGGTAGTTGCAGAGATGAATGTATTGGCGAGGTCTTGTGGAGATGCGTTGGCTACCAAGCCTAAAATAGCATTGGATTGACGAATTTTAATTAATGTATTGGAAATACCGGGGGCGATCGATATTTCTTCGAGAATCAAGTCAGCTTCGGTAAGATTGTCAGTCAGGCCGATCGAATCCACAAAACTGTTAAAGTCAGTAATAACGTCAGCAGCAGCCGGATCGGAGACTGCGGAGTCGCTGCGGAGGACAAAGGTATCTGGGCCCAAACCCCCTGTCAGCGTATCTTTGCCGCCATCGCCGACTAAAACGTCGCTGCCAGAGTCACCGTTGAGGGCGTCCCCTCCCTTGCCTCCTTGCAAGGTATCGCTGCCGACATCGCCAAACAGGAAGTCTGCGCCGGCACCACCGTTAAGTACATCGTTGTCCGCACCCCCTAACAGGGTATCGGAATTGCCACCGCCGAGAATGCGATCGTTACCATTATCACCGCTAATTATTTCGGCATCCGACGAACCAACAATAAAATCGTTGCCGGCGAGGGCAAAAAATCCGTTAGGATAAGGAGTCAAAAAGCCCGGAGTCAAGGCGAAACTATTGGGGCTATCATCTAAAAGATAGGAAAGACCGTCAGGGCTCGGGCCGGGCATAGAAATGTACTCCTAGTGAGGTATATCGATCTAAATTTTAGATTTTAAATTTAAGTTTGTGCTTAAAAATGCCTTAAATAGTCTGTAAGGCGGGCATTACGGACAGTCTGTAGAAGTCTGCATAGGTTAGGTTAAACTGAGATGTTCCACCATTCTCAATTACTTGTTTAGGAACAGGCAACATGCCTGTTCCACAAAAATGTTCAGTTATTGTGGAACGGGCATCTTTCCCGTTCTTGACAATGGTACAAAATCTCAGGTTAAACAGATTTATTCCGTCATATCATGCCGTGTAAATCAACCACAATTCTGCCTTGGCTCATCTAAAATATAAAATCTCAAACAGTATAACTTAATCCCAAATTCAAAATCGGGATCAGAAAATGGGAAAACAACACTTGCATCGAATTCAGAATTTTTTCAATCTCGCGAAATCGCATTTAAAACCTTATTTGCGCTATTTGATTTTGGGCGGGACGTTTTTATTTATTGCCAAAGCTTTTTTAACTCACTGGCGAGAAGTCGCGAATATCCAAATTCGAGCCGAAAGTTTTCCGTTGCTGGCGATCGCCCTTGGCGTCACTTTATTTTCTCTAATTTTTGTCGGCTGGGTGTGGATGTTGATTTTGCGGGAATTCCGGCAACCTGTAACTGCCGCCTGGGCGATTCAAGTCTTTCTCAAAACTAATATTGCCAAGTATTTACCCGGGAATATTTGGCATTTTTGGGGTCGAATATTGGACGCCAAAAATGCCGGCATTTTCCCGAAAGCTGCTACTCTCAGCGTGTTGCTGGAACCGCTGCTGATGGCTTCTGCGGGCGTTTTTATTGGGTTGATTTGTTTTGATAAAATCAATTGGTTGTTGCGGGTTGTTGGTTGTACTGCTATTTTAATGGCGATTCATCCCCGCATTTTAAATCCGATCGTTCTCTTTGTAGAGCGGTTGAAGTTATCCAAGAACAATGGCGCAAATTCAAATACTGAGGAGGTGGCGGGCGAGGAACTAAATTTTTCTGTAGAGTCTACCTCCACTCTAGCTAAAAAAACATCTAATGTCAAGTCTCGCCGCAAAATTAATTTGCCAATTAAACGCTATCCTTTAGTGCCGTTAATCGGACAAATGTGTTTTATCGGATTGCGGGGCTGCGGTTTTTTGCTAACGGTAATGGTTTTAACTCCGGTGAACTTCAGCAATATTCCCAACTTGTTCGGTGCTTTTTGTTTTGCGTTTGTTGTCGGTTTAGTCGTACCGGGTGCACCGGGGGGAATGGGAGTATTTGAAGCAACGGCGATCGCCCTGTTGTCCGATCGCTTTTCTACGGGTATAATTTTGAGTGCCGTGGCTTTGTATCGGATAATTAGCATTCTGGCGGATGTTTCGGGTGCATTTTTAGCAAAGCTCGATCGCCAGCGAAATCAGCGCAGTCAAAAAAGGCGAATTTAAAATCAAATATTTGAGGAAGATAATTTGCTGCGATCGAGGAAACCCTGAATCGGGCCATGTAGTAAAAGCTATAATCAAAGTCCTGAGTTCCAACTCACAGACTGAGGTAAATTACTTGAACTGTGGCTGACCGTGTAAATCCAATCATCTCAGTGGCAGCAAATTCATCACATTACAGGTTCTTTGAAATAATGACTCTAACCTCTGGTTAGCCATGACTCATAACAACAATCGAACGACAACAATTCGTTACCTTCTAATTACATCAGGTGTACTGGCGATCGGTGGATTAGGCTATCTTGCTTATACCATGTTGCACGAACGCAACGAAGTACGCTACTACGAATCCGAACAGCAATGTATTGTAGATGCGATGAACCAAAGCAACGGGTTCACCAAAGAGCAGTGTCAGGCCCAGTTCCAGTACGCAATGCAGGAATACGAACGCATTACGCCCGTGTATCGCACGCAGCCAGAATGCCAAGAAGACACAGCAAGCATTTGCTCGCAGGTATCGAATTCCAGCGCTGCTACCCCCGGATGGCGACCAGAGTTCGGCGGCTTCTATTTCACCGATGATGTCGATGATGATGCCCCTCCAACAGTGGTCAACGGCGTCAACGGCGGCTCCTACACGGTTTATCCAGTGCAACCCGTTTACCGCTCCAACATCGGAATTGTAACTCCAGATAGAACCCTGATTACTCGTCCCCTACCAGGCATACCCCTAGATTCTCCCTACTTTTCCTCCAGTGGCGACACCCCAAATCGCCCCGCAGGCCACGCAGCTCAGGGAACCATCAAAGGACGAGGGAGGTTTGGTAGCACAGTCCGTTCCACGGCTCCTTTGGGAAGCGGAGGAAAGTAACCAAGACCGATTTTTCTCTATTTTTCCATATTCTCCAGTGTCACTAACAAGGTGCTTCATCCATGTATCCCTTTTTGTTTCAGCGACGGCGCAACTGGCAGCAGCACGTATTAGAGAACGCCTACCAATGTCAGCCTCTTGCAGACATCAACCAACGCTACTGGGCAGAAGCTTTAAACCGTCCCTTTGGGGTGATGTTTTCGCGCCAGGAAGAGGCGAGGATCTGGGATGCTACTGAGGCTCTTTGGGATATGTGTCGGGAGTTTTTGGACTGGTTTTTCACCGCTGATGGCCTAGAAAATCGGATGAAAAAACTCGCTATTCCCCCTGCTTTCTGGGAAGCAATTCAGGTTTCGTGGGATCGGGTTGACGAAGCAGAAGATATGTCTCTTTATACCCGTTTCGATCTTGCCGTCACTGAAGATGGAAAAATTAGCCTTCTAGAAATCAACGGCGAAACTCCTCTCTTGGGTGCAGAAACAGTCTATCAATGGCTGTGGTTAGATGACATGAAAAAATCAAGCCGAGATTTGCGATCGCTCCCCAACGATGCCGATCAGTTCAACAACTTTTGGGACGAAGTTGCGGGTCGATTCCGCACTCTAAGTCGTCATTATGATTTAAAGCAATTCGGTCTGAGCTTGTTAATTGACGAGCATCTGTCAGAAGATACCGAGATGGCAGGACAACTGGTCGAAATTATTAATCAAGAATTGGGACACGATCGCTTTTTTACCCAACTTGTAGGATTGCGTAACCATCTGGGCGTGGATGAAGAAGGATTTTTTGTCGATCAATTCAATAATCGGATATTGCGGCTGTGGAAAATCATCGATTGGCTGGATTTGCAACTCGCCAGCCAATCCTTTAACGCAGATGAAGCCCTAGCATCGCGCCTGATAGCAGGGGACGTGAAAATCATTGAACCGCTGTGGAAACAGATTTTAAGCAATAAAGGAGCGATGGTGTGGATGTGGGAATTATTTGGCAGCCACCCAGTGTACGGTCAATTCTTGCTACCCACTTTCTTCACAGATACTATCTCGATCGAATCCACAGCATTACTGACCCAAATGCACGTCAAAAAGCCCCTCGTCGGTCTAGAAGGTGTTGGGGTTTCTATTGAAACAGGCGATTTTGTTGCCGGAGCCGTTCACGCCCGCGAGGCGATGGGCTACGATCGCGAAGGATTCATTATTCAGTCCTATCAACCCTTGCCCGAATATTTTGGCTACCACTTCGTCGTAGGTTCCTGGATTGTCGGCGATACTCCATCCGGCATTGTATTGCGCGGAGATACCAATCCGATCACCGGACGACATTGCTTAATCGTTCCGCATATCGTGAGCGATCGTCTGGTGAATACTTAACTTCTAATCAGAAAAACTATGAAATTACAAACTCATGATGTCCGGGGAATTCCGATTCTTAGCAGTGAGTGGAGTGTAGATGAATTTATTGCCGATGAGTTGAAAATTCCCGAAGTCGCGCCTACAATTCAGGCTGGATTTATGGATCTCCTCAGCCGAGATGTGTTCTCTGAGGGAGACAGTCAGCCACTCTACGAGCATCTGCTATCTCGCAGTTCGGAGTTCTCGTTAGAATTCATGAGTGCGATCGAACTTTGGCTGCAAGACGAATTACGGCACTACGTTGCTCTACGTAAGGTCTATCACATGGTATCAGGTCTGTCCCTAGAGGCGATCGACCAAAAAAACCAGAGTCGGGTGCATGAACTCGAACCGATCTCGTTTCTGATTGAGAACGAATTCACCATTCTAGTTGGTTTAATGTTTGACGAAATGGGTTCCGTGTGGTCTTATCACCGGGATATTAAGGAATTCTACCAACACTATGGGAACGGCTTTGCTCGCGTAGGACATTTGGTGACGCAGGATGAGGGGCGGCATTTTAGGAATGCTGCGACTCTCATCCAACATCGCCATCCCGAGAAAATCGATCGCATCGAACCCTTATTAGAAAAGATTAGCGAGATGGAAGCCGGTCTTGCTTATTATCCCAAGACTTTCTTTCTCGATCACGCTCAGGAAAGACACCGATTTCCGAAAGATTTTAATACCCAGGTGATTCAAAGAATTCTCTCCTTTTTCTAACAGAATTACCAAGTTAATCATCGGCTCAACATTATTATACTTTCCGTGGCGATCGAGCATCTCCAACCTGACGCACCCTACGGGAACTTTCTCTTTCTCCTCTAACTCTCTCTGTGTCCTCTGTGTCCTCTGCGGTTAAAAACTCTAATTCTTATATGAATTAAAGCATTTTTTCCAAAAATTGCTTGGCGCGATCGCACTGAGGGTTACTAAAAAACTCCTGCGGCGGCACATCTTCCGCCACCTTTCCCCCATCCAGAAACAAAATCCGGTGGGCGACTTCCCGCGCAAAACCCATTTCGTGAGTTACAATTGCCATTGTAATGCCCGTTTTCGTCAAAGCTTTCATCACATCTAACACTTCTTTAACCATTTCAGGATCGAGTGCAGAAGTCGGTTCGTCCATCAACAAAATATCCGGTTCCATAGCCAAGCAGCGGGCGATCGCCACCCGCTGTTTTTGTCCCCCCGAAAGCTTAGAAGGATAAACCTGGGCTTTATCTGACAAACCCACTTTTTCCAGCAACTCTAACCCCTTCAGACGCGCCTCATCCTTAGCCACCTGCTTCACCTTGACAGGCGCATAGATCACATTTTGCAGCACAGTCATGTGCGGGAACAAGTGGAAATGCTGAAAAACCATACCCACTTTCTGGCGGATTTTCATAATATCTGCCTTCGGCAAAGTAATATCCACTCCGTCAATGTATATGTGTCCCGAAGTCGGAATTTCCAGTAAATTCAAACACCGCAAAAAAGTAGACTTGCCGCACCCGGAAGGGCCGATAATGGCAATCACTTCTCCTTTATGAATCTCAGTAGTTATCTCGCGCAAAACCTTCAGATTGCCAAAAGATTTATACAGGCGATCGACCTTAACTGCTAGTTTGGAGTCTGCGTTCGAGTACATTGGCCCCCCAAGTTAAACTAAGCACCATCAAATAATAAATTGCGCCGACAAATATCAAAGGTTCAAAGTAAATATACTTTTCTGCTCCCACAATTGTAGCGCGGCGCAGCAAGTCTTCTACGCCAATTACTGACACTAAAGCTGAATCCTTCAGCAAAGCAATACTTTCATTCACCAATGCAGGCAAAATATTTTTCAACGCTTGCGGCAAGATAATATCGCCCATCATCAGTTTGTAGGGAACGCCAAGAGATTCTGCGGCTTCTTTTTGACCTTTATCTACGGCTTGAATTCCCGCGCGGATTGTTTCGGAAATATAAGCCCCAGAATTCAGGAAAAAAGTAATCACGCCAGCTTGCAGCGCCGATATATTATAGCCCGTAAGCTGCGGCGTTGCAAAATAAACTAAAGTCAACTGCAAAATTAGCGGCGTTCCTCGAAAAATTGAGGTGTAAGCAGTGCCAAACCAGAACAGCGGTTTAATGCTAGAAATCTTAAACAGAGACAACACGATTCCCCAGATAAATCCCAGAAATGCCGACAGCAAGGTAAAAGTTAGCGTTACCCCAATCCCGGACAAAATATAAGGCAAACTCGGCAAGATTTTGCCAAAATCTAACCCGAACTTGGACGCTACCGCAGGCTGATTTGCTTGAGCAGGTTCTTGCGGAATCGGTCTAGAAAACCACTTAGTAGCTAGTTCCTTAATTTGACCGCTGGCTTTCATTTGCTGGAGGACTCGGTTGAATTCTGGAACTAATCTCGAACCTTTCGGAAAGGCGATCGCCGAACCGCTTTCTTCAGTATTCGGGATTGTGTTAAATTCCAAGTCCGGGTTCGCTGCTGCATAACCCGTAGCGACAGTATCCTCGATCACTCCTGCCGCGAGACGGTTCGATTTAATTTCTTGAATGATGTCAGGAATCCTATTGAGAGCAGCCAGTTGCACACCGGGCATTTTTTTCACAGCTTCCTGCTGAATGCTTCCGAGTTGAACGCCTACTTTTTTCCCGGCTAAATCTTCAGCTTTGGTCAAATTGCTGCCTTTATTGGCGACGATTGTATTTTGAGCTTCGTAGTAAAGGTCAGAAAAATCAACATTTTTTTTCCTTTCTGCTGTGGGAGTCATTCCAGCCATCACAAAATCGGCTCTTCCCGCCTGCAAAGCGGGAATTAAGCCGTTAAAATCCATGCCAACTACTTTCAGTTCGTAGCCTAATTTTTTAGTAATATATTTGGCAATATCGATGTCAAAACCGATAATTTCGTTGCCGCTAACAGCCGTATCTTTAAACTCATAGGGCGGGTAGTCTGGGGAAGTCGCCAGTGTTAAAGTCTTGTTGGCTTGGGCGTAGCTGGCGATCGCAATTAAACAAAAGGCGATCGCGATCGCCGCCGCCAGCATTGATTTTAATTTTAAACGTTTCATATCGAACATTGTCCTAAAAAATCCCCTCGCCCAGAAAACATACCACAAATCGGAATCAAGTCACGATTGTAAAGGAAGATATACTCCTGGACGCACGGGTTGCCAGAAACCAGGTTTGATGGACAAACAAACTGCATAACTAGCCTTTAAAAAGGGTAAAAAACCCGGTTATAAAGGTATTAATGCGCCCAGGGCTAAAGATAGATAATTGTGCTACCAACTTATATTTAAAAACTGTCCTAAATGCACAATTTTTAACATTTTAGAAAGTAAAGCTTGTCCGCACAACTCCCACCCATGTTGTACCGTTGTCCAAGTTGCGATCGGTATTTCTAATCATCCAGCATATTCCATTTGTATGTGGTACACGGTATTCAGTAGATCAGAGCAAAAGCTGATTGGGCGCGGGTTCCTGACGATTTGTTGGAACTGATCTCGAACCGGATTGTGAATGAGGTTAAGGGCGTGAACCGGGTGGTTTACGATATTACTTCTAAGCCGCCGGGAACGATCGAGTGGGAGTAATACCATTCTCGATTATTGATTTTCGATTTGGATAGATGCCGTCTGTAAGTCCTGTGTTAATTACAGGACTTACACAGAAAAATTATAGTCTAAGAGTCAACTGTCAACTGTCAACTGTGTTGAATAGTGTTGCAAAAATGCTTCCAGTTCTGTCCGTCCTTGTTGGGTAATTGAGTTGTAGAAGACTTCTTTTTGTCCATTGGGAGTGTAGAAACGATAGAAGCGTCGATCTCGATCGATTTGTCGCAGGTATACTAAGGGAACGCCAACAGATGCAAGGAGTCGGGCTTTTTTGCGATCGCGCTCCTGCACCTCTGGGCGATCGTGCCAGTGAGATTGACATTCTATCACCAGTTTGGCTTTGCGACTAGCACCACAGCCGCGTTCCATCAAGGCGATATCGACTCTGGAACTCACCCAAAATTTCCAAAGTTCAATGGGAAGACGGGTGAAAGTTTCTCGACGAGAACAGATCATTTCTAGGGGAACTTGGGGACAGTAACGGAAGCCATCGCCTAAAATCATCTCTAGAATATCGATAGCGATCGTTTCTAACTCGTTGATGATTTCTCCGCTTTGGAATTGCGGAAAGATTTGCAGCGAATCATCATCGCTGTTGAAGTCGAACTCGTCTGAATAGTTGTAAGTGCAAGTCATTGATATAAAGTTGAACTCGATACTTTGAGGTTATCGAGATAAAGTTGTATAGTCCAGAGACAGTAAGTGCAGTTAGCAAGATTCTTAACTGCACTTATCTGCACTCTCCAATAATCCGTCCAGTTTGCTAAAGTAAAGAAGATGACTAGCACAACAACTTTCAGCAGCCAATGACAGCAACTAGCACGAGAAGAAGAGGTTTTCTCCCCCATAGAGAAGGGTTAGCAGTTTTAGACGCCAGGAGACGGGAAAAGGGTTATACCACCTATGACTCGCTTGCAGAAGCAGCAGGACTCAATAGTGACGATCAGGTTAGAAGGCTGTTTCATCCACACTGGGGCAAAAAAATACAAAGGGATGCCATAGAAAAAATTGCTGCGATTCTAGAACTGCAACCTGCTGAGTTTATTGAAGATTGGCTTCCCGAGTCTAGAGGTTCTAAACAAAAACAAACACCTATGGACGTAACTAATATTGATTGGCGGGAAGTCTGCTTAGTCATGCTAGATCTGCAGCAAAAAGAACAGCGAATTAGACGAAAGGCAACTGAACAGGGATTTGAGGTTAATGTTTTTGTACCGCTAGGTTTAATCGAACGCAAACATCAGCAGCGTCGCAGTGGCAATGTGCCTATGGAACTGTTACATCAATTAGAACCGGAAGTTGTTACCCGAATTTACGAGCATGATGAATTCATGACTGACGTTATTGGACAAAACCCTACTGGAAAAAATCAGCATATTGCTATTGTCGGCGAACCAGGAGCAGGAAAGACAACGCTGTTAGATAAAATCGCCACTCACATTCAGGAAAATAATCAAGATTCGCCGATTTGTATTGCGCTGGCAAGTTTGCAAGGAAAGACGCTGAAAGACTATATCCTTCAGGAATGGTTACCGGAAGCTATTTCTCTGGGTTATCCCGATATTGATGTAGAGATGTTTCATGAAAAATCTCTACAAAAACGGTTGCGTCAAGGTGGAGTGTGGCTATTACTCGATGGTGTCGATGAAATGGCTGTAGGGACGAACAGTTGTTTGTCGTTAGAGGAAATCCGAAACCAGCTTACTGATTGGTTGGGTAATGTGCGGGTTGTTTTGACCTGTCGAACCAATGTTTGGGATGCCCGTCTCAACAATCCTCTTACAGGTTTTGATACTTACAAAACTCAAGAATTTAAACCCCCGCAAGTAGATGATTTTATTCAGCAGTGGTTTGCTGAAGCGAAAAATATTCAACGGGGACAGGAGTTACAGAAAAAGCTGCAAGAACCGCAAAAAGAACGCATCCGCCAACTCGTAAAAAATCCGCTTCGCTTATCTCTACTGTGTCAAATATTCAGCCAAAATAAGCAAGTCGAATTACCAGAAACCAAAGCCGAACTATATCAACACTTTGTCCGCTATTTCTATGAGTGGAAACCATCCCAAACGGTTATTGATTGGGCGACTCAACCAGGTTTGCGAGAAGAATTACATCAAGCCCTCGGTCGTTTGTCTATAGCAGGATTGGATAGCCATGCTAGATTTCGGTTGCCGCTGAGTTTAATTGAAAAACAAATGGGCGATAGGCTTTTTAAATTAGCCTGGGATCTCGGTTGGCTGAACTTAGTAGATCGAGAAGCTGCAACAGATGAACCTGTTTACGCATTCTTTCATCCTACATTCCAGGAATATTTTGCATCTTTAGTAATTGATAATTATCAATTTTTCATGGAGCGCTATCGAATCTTTGAAACCCAATGGCTAGAAGTAGCTATATTATGGTTAGAAAGTTTCCAAATTTCAGCACTGCTAAAGAAAGAATTGATCGAGACAATAACGAATCTTAAGGAAGACAAATGGAAAAATCTGTATCGGCTTAAGCTTCTACCATTAAATATAGTTTACTCGTGTCAATCTGGCGACATACATTTTATTAGTGAATGGGTGTATTTGGTTTGCTTGGATGAGAATCCACAAATACAACAATACAAATTAATGTTTCCTGGTTATGAGGAATTCATCATAGAATCGTTAAAATATTACGCTCCCAAAGAAGCCTGTGATATTATAAATGAAGTCATCAATAAGACTGATTTAGAAATATACGAACTATCTAAGCTTTGGGAAGTTTTATTTAAAATCAACCCGCAGTATGAATGCTTAAAAGTATTAATCCCTAAATTATTAAAAGATGATAATGAGGGACGTGCCATAAAAGTAGCAACAATAGCTTTAAAAAATGATAATTTTAAGCAAGTTGCCGTTGATTTTTTAGTTAATGCTTTATTGAACGAAGATGAGCAATACGAATTACAAAATATTTCACTTATTAATATTTTAATTGATTCTAAGATTTTGGACAAAGTGGTTATTGGTAAGTTAATATCATTTTTAAATAGTCAAAATCCTACGATTCAAGGGCTAGCTATTTCACATTTAGACAAACTAAGCGTAAATGATAACGCTTTAGTTAACAATCAAAAAGTATTGGATGCTTTGATTAATTTCATAAATCAAAATCGAGACAATCAAATATGTATTATTGCTGCTGTTAGTATAATCAAGAGACTTGATATTGATATTTCAAAAGTCAACAGAGCAATCATTGATTTGTTAGATAATTCACAAGATTCCGTGATTATTATATTTTTATTTGACTATTTGGAAACACAAGGTTTTATTGCGGAAATTATTAATAAATTAATCATATTAATTGCAAATGAAGAAGACAGATATGAATCTATAGCTTATGCTCAAATGTTAGTAATGGTAAGCTTGAGCTATCCAAAAATTTTCGAGAACCCGTCAATTATTAAAATAATGATTTGTTTGGTAGAAGTAAAAATCGATTATTACTATGTTTTAATACAAATTTTTTCTCAAAGTACAACAATGTATGAGCGTTTTAAAATCGTAGGTTACCAGAGTAGCAAAGATAAGATATTCATTGATTTTATAAGTTTAGTTATAGAAAACTATATGAATAAAAATACAACCGAGGATTTAAATTCAACCACAAGTAACGACACAGAAAATATAGAAGCTTATTTCATGGACCAACAAGAGAAACAATATGTTGAATTTATTTCACTAATTAGCAATCCAGAAAAACTAAACCTTACAAATTTGACCCAAAATCCTTTTACTATGAAATTATCTACTTGCGAAGAAATTGCGGTCGCCAAAATTAAACAAACTAATTTTGAAGTCATAGATAAAATAATTGAAATTATCCAAACTAATAAAGATAGCATATTGTGCTATATGTGTATTGAAATATTACTCAAAATTGAAACATTATTAAAACAATCGATTGTTGAAAAATTAGTAAACTTAATTGTCAATTTAAAAGACCCTGGAATTCAATGTTCTGTTGCCACAGGATTAAAAGAAATTACTCACAAAGCACAACTAAAAAGGTTAGTTTTTGGTCTAAAGGATTATGTAGAAGATGCAGTTGCTAAGTCAGACCCTTATTTATATATAATTGCTTATTCAGTGCTGTGGCATTGTGCTAATCACTTGAGTTATACGGAATTTTATGACGCTTGTTGTGTTCAACAATCCTGTACTGACTTAGAGGCATTTGAAAACATCTCTATTGCTAACTCTTCTACTCCTCAACTCCTCCTCAACAAAGTTGAGCAATCTTCAGTTCTTCAGTCTGCGGTTTCCCATAATGAAGAACTAGATCGAGCAGTACAACTGATTTGTATTGATGGTAGCGAATTTAACCCTCTAGATAATCCTGCCACTGATATCTATATCCAAATGGTAGAGCAAGGTTGTCCAGAACGACAAGAAGGAACACCCACAACTATGCCACTGCTCAAAGCCTATTGGCGACTGAATTTGAGAAACCTAGAAAAACGAGTTGCTTTGGTGTTCTACAACTCTAAAATCGATCGCGAATTCACCGAACCTTTTCTAACTGCACTGAGTGCTTTTGGAGGCACGATCGCAATCATCACCGATCGACCATGCGACAATGTAAAACGCATTTCTCCTAACCATCCGAATCTCATCGATGCAGTTTTGAAATGGCTGCATCGATCGATTTTGGAGGCTTGAATTTTGATTTTGGCAGAAGGCGATCGCTTTTTCACCAACTCAGGCGCGATCGCACTCACTCCCCCAAATCCAACTCGATCGAAACATTTCTTCATCTTTCTCTGAATTAAGAGAATCGTCCGCTAAAACAGAGTAGGAGAATTTCCGCTACGATCGAGAGTAGATAGGCTAGCACCAGATAAAATAAAGTAAAAATTCCATCCCCACTACCCGTTGAGATGGCTGCGATCTCTCGGTTCAAAAGTGGAGATTTTGCTACCTTGGCATTTTCGGGGGGAAATGGCTACAGAAATTCAAAATACTTGGAATTTATACAAATAGAAAGACAGAAATCGACGACAGCCGATCGATCTATTGTGGAAAACTTGCCGATTTCTGTGGAAAACCCCCCTTTTCCTGTGGAAAACAGCAACTAAATTAAGTGCGATCGCTCTAACCCGATTGATAGGATTTAAAAAATTAGAGGAATTGCGGTAAGTAAAAATACTTTCCCGATTCTTCAATTAATCCGTGTATCCGTGTCAAAATCACTGGTTGTGCCTTCATTCTTCAGAATCGTAGCTAATTTGGTCGGATTTGTAAGCCGGCGGCTCAACGTGAATTAAGATGCGTACAGGGCTGAAACGTTCTTCCAAACGGGCTTCTACTTCTTCTGTAATCCGGTGAGCTGTTTCTACATCGACAGCATCGACAATCATGTGCATCTCAATAAATACTTGACGCCCTACCACGCCACGGGAGGCGATCGAGTGACAGTTGACAACCCCCGGTACATCGATCGCGATCGCGTGAATAACTTCCGGTGCGATCGCCATTTCATCCACCAACCAAGGCAGATTTTCCCTTAAAACCTTCCAACCGCTGCTAAATACCAAAACAGCCACAGGAAAAGACAAAAACACATCCAGGAATTGCAGTTGAGGTATATTCCAAACCTGCCCTTGCCAAACACCAATCAACCCGCCGATGACCATAATTGTTACCCAAACATCGCTCATCGTGTGCTGAGCGTCAGCCACTAAAATCGCGCTACCGAGACGTTGGCCAACTCTGCGCTCGTAAAAGGTGACAAAAATATTAATCCCCAGTACAATCAGCAAAATCCACAGTTCATTTGGGGATATTTTGACAACTTTACCCCCGTTAATCAGCCTTTCGACAGCACCGCTGAGAATTTCAAAACAGGCAATTCCCAGAAAAGCAGCAATTCCCAGAGCTCCGAGAGCATCAAATTTTTGGTGTCCGTAGGGATGATCGCGATCGGGCTGCGGATTGGCATAATGATTAGTTACCAATCCTAAAATATTATTAGCGCTGTCCGTGACGCTGTGCAAAGCATCTGCCAGCAAACTGAGGGAACCAGTCAGCCATCCCACGGCTGCTTTAATTGCCATCACCAGCAAATTTAGTAATAAAGTAATTATTAAAACCTTGCGGACTTCGGAACGGTTATCGGCCACCATAAAATCTCCTCGATCGGCCGTCAAGTTTTCTGGCTTCTAGTTTAAAGCTTATCAAGTCATAACAGGTTAAAACTATTGCTGAATCTAGCTTGCGACTAGATTTATCTTCATTAATTTAGCCTAGCTTCTTGAGACAAATTTTAATTAATAGCAGTTTTGCCGCCCAATTTAGCTGGCAGGTACTTCTTTTAGGTTATTGTATATTTTATCATTAACAATTGTATGTTAAATTTCATTGCCCATGTCTCTTTCTCCGCTGACACTGAATTTAGTCGAAGGTTCTGTCTCCTTTAGCTTTTCCCCGCAAGCCGCGCGGGATTTGCAAAGCGAAATTGCAGCTTTGATGGAAAGCTTGAAAGCTGTAGCAGCCAAAACCGCTGGCGCTAAAGCTTCTCCCCAAAAACCGATGGAATATCGGTATGCAGGAGATGTATTTTTGGAAGTTTTCTGCAACCCGAATATCTGGCCAACTCCTTTTGCTGCGAAAGTGCTGATTACGGTTAGGGACGATCGCGTGCGCGTGACCACCGAAGCCGAACTCAGCCGCCTGCGCGACGATCTCGCTCAGTATATCGAACAAGTCGGTTAGAGATTTTCAACCTGAAACCAGCCCGTTTATTAAGGTTAAATTCCCCTGATAATGATTGGGTTTGGTTCTCAGTAGAGTGCGTCAGGTAGACGCACCCTACTACTTTCCGGATGCCACCCTACCTGGAGAACCATTTTTCTTTGAGCCACTGCCGAAAATCCCATTGACCACTGGCTTTGAGCCTTGACTTGTCACCAATGCTTTCCCTCATATATGTTATGCCAGAACGAGGCACAAATGTAGACATTTTAATATCTGGCAATAAAATTTCCCGACCATCATTGTAGACTATTTTTACTTTAAAGCGATGGTAAGAAGACTTGTCCATGCCTATTTTAATATTGAAACGATCTGTCTTTCCAGGCTTTAAGGAATGAGAGATTGAGACGTGGCGTTTATAGTTTTCCCCTGCGACCTGGAATTTAGTCCCATATTGGTAGGTTGGTCGTAGAGGTGCTCCAGGTACAGGTTCAGCATTAGGTGCCCAAACTATGGTTGAAAATTTGACGATTGTTTTTTGTATTAAACCATAAATATTGCATCCTTTGAATTCAAGCTCACCGCGAACATACGCTGCTCCAGAAGTAATTGATGCATGGCGGAAAGCTTCAGCAATGTTGACGTTAAAACTTTCTAAAAAGCTTCCTACACAAACCTCATAAGGGTAAGGTTCTGTGAAATTCACTTCGCCCATACCTTGCTGCATAGGAGTTTGATGAAACCTAGCTTTTAAATCTTTTACATCAGGATCTATGAAATTCACTCTGCCCATACCTCGAGGTATAGGAGTTAGATGAAACCTAGCCTTTAAATCTTTTACCTCACCCCATCCCTCATTAACTATCCAAAAGTGTAATGCGTTCATATGATAAGAGTCACACTTAATGATTGGTACTGGAGACGGATCTAGCCAGCTCTTTTCAATTTCAAAAATAGCTTCTGTGAGAAAAATAGTTTGAGAACTGTTATTAAGTACCTTAAAGTCTAGATTTGGAAAGTCCCAGTTGAAGGGACAATAAGTATAAGAAATTGGTTCTATTTCATCTCCATTCTCAATTTTTGAGAGGTATTCCATTGACTTCTTGATCAGAATACCTTTTTTAAATCTTTCAACCTGATAATGCAGTGATGTATCACTTCCGTAAAAACTTTGATACAAACTTTGATCTTCAGTCATTACTGATATATCAACAATTACTTTATTTGATAAATTTCTTTTTTCGTCTGATTTAACAGTATCAAATTGTTCTACATTTTTAGATGCAGAAAATTTTATAAAGAATAATTGAGCAAGATCAACACCCTCCTTGGCTAAAAGTTTAGGAGTATCCTCTTCACTAATATCTTCTAATAGCAAAGCAGTTATTCCCTGATTGAAGGACTCCTGAACAGAACGACCAAAACCCAAAGCGCGGTAGAATGAAGCTGCAAAGGTAATAGCAGCAGTATCACCAATTGCAGTATTCATTCCAATAGTGCAATCAATGACTTCGGTTATTGCTTTTGCCTGTAACTCTGAGTAACAGGCATTTAAGATAACAGCACGAATATTATCTTTAAGCGTTGAAAATAGTGCTTTTAACGCTTTTATGCCAACAGCTTTAGGTCTTCCGTTCTTGTCAACTAATATGATTTCCCCTTGTTGGCTTCCATGTCCGCTGAAATGTACAATGTCCGGTTTATGCTCATTAAACAGTTGAAGTAAGTCGTCAGGTTGTACTGCCCAAGCTGAGAGTAATTTTAATGAGTCACGATGCTGTGAAGCACGTATTTTTTGGGTAATATATCGAATTTCTTGATCCAGCTTTAGCTGAGTAGAGCTTACAGGATTAGATGCCAAGAATAATATCTTAATTTCGTTCATTATTGATTTACCCTCACTTGAGCTAGTTTATAGAATATTCCGCAACGATTGTGCAAACTGCTATATTGTTGGGCTTCGGATTCCTTAGCTTTAGTTGTTATTGAATTTTCTTGTGGGGTGGGTTTCTAGCCTGCCCGTGGAAGGATTACTGACAAAGGATAGCTATCTGCCGGCGAAGCCGACCATTCCCACATTGAACCTGCATAATTCTTACCACAAAATCCCACATTTGTCAATACACAAGTCAACCATGCAGAGCGAATTCCCCCGGAGCAATAACTCACAATTTGAGTTGACTGCGAAACTCCTTTTTGCTGCAACATAGCGACAATTTCCCCGCGATCCAGCAGTTGTCCCTGTTTGTCCATTAACTGTTTGTAATAGAGGTGAACCGCACCGGGAATGTGGCCGCCCCGCTTTTCTCCGTAAGGCGTTTTACCTGCATATTCTCGCGGCTCTCTCGCGTCAATAATGACTAAATTCTCATCTCCTAAAATAGCTTTCAATTCATCCCGCTGAATTTCCCAACTCGATCGGCGAGATATTACAAAATCTCCTGTTTGCGGTGGATTGTTTGCAGCTTGTACTCGATTAATTCCAGCTTTGATTAAAGCCCTATATCCTCCATCGACAAAAACTGCTTTTTCGTGTCCCAAAGTCCGCAACATCCAAACAATTCGCCCGTCTTCGCCCCACCCTTTCACCGAATCGGCAACGACTATGACAGGTTTGTCTTGATAAATGCCACTTGCTTGCAGTTTTTGAGTTAAAACTGTGTTATTTTCGATAATTTTTCCCTTGTGGGGAAAGTCGGAACGCGAAAATTCCTGCCAAGTTACGGGAATAGCTGGTGGGAGACGGCAACACCACTTTAAAATGGGTGCGCGAGCATCTAGTAAAGTAGCTTCTTGTTCCAGCAATTGCTTAGCTAAATCTGCATTTACTATCCAGTTATTTGCTAAATTACCCAGTAAATTCGACATAACTTATTGAGTAACTTGGGCTGTATTAGCACCGCAGGCTAAAACCCCTTTGGTATTAGTTGGATTAGCTGGTTTAGTCTTGCCAGGAGCAGCATTTATACACAAGATTGTTTGGGTCTTGTTTTCCACCAAAAAGACTCCCCCCACAAAACTTTTGAGATTAGCTTGCTTCGATACTCCGTAGTTAAATACAGCACCTTTTTTCACCATGCCGATCGAGTAGCTGTAATTGGCTGAGTTAGGTTTAACTTGGAGACCGAGATAAACCAATAGATTGGAAACAGAACTTGTGAAGCCTGCTTTTTCAGCATAGTAAACTTGCTGAGCTTTATTCATCGAACCCACAAACTTTTTCGCTTGTGATTCCTTAGCTTTAAGCGTTTGTGACACTTGAGCTTCCGAGACAGGACTGAAAACAACTGGCAGAGTTAGAGCTGCGATCGCAACTTTGAGCTGCCAGTTGCGGCTGCTATAAATCCTGCTTAATTTCACAGACACCCGGTGGAATGAGCAGTTGAGGAACATATAATTAAACTAATTGTTTTGCCTGAAACTGTTTCAACGCCCCAGGAGCAACCGTGCCGTGTTCTGTGATTATTCCTGAGATCAACTCCGCCGGAGTTACGTCAAAAGCCGGATTGTAAAATTCGACTCCCACAGGACAAATCCGCGTAGTTCCAACTTGATACATTTCAACTGGATCGCGTTCTTCAATGGGGATTTTGCTGCCGTCGGAAAGTTCAAAATCAATGGTAGATAGAGGCGCAGCGACAAAGAAGGGAACGTTGTGAGCTTTGGCAACAATTGCTAAACTGTAAGTGCCAATTTTATTGGCAGCGTCGCCGTTAGCAGCGATTCTGTCTGCACCGACAACTACTGCGTGAATCATGCCGAGTTTCATGCAGTGAGCGGCCATATTGTCTGCTATTAATGTGACGGGAATTCCTTCTTGCACGCATTCCCAAGTGGTGAGTTTTGCACCTTGGAGACGGGGCCGAGTTTCGTCTGCAAAAACTCTTCCGAGTCTTCCTTCTCGCCAAGCAGAACGAAATACACCTAAAGCAGTACCGTAGCCGGCAGTTGCTAATGCACCTGCATTGCAGTGAGTTAGTAAGTTTAGTTTTTCGGGTGTAGCTGGCAGAACTTCTAAACCTTTGTCCCCGATATCTTTACAAGTTTGCAAGTCTTCTGCTTGAATGGTTTTAGCCATTTCTAACAAAGTTTTTTGCACTTGTTCGACAGAACCGCTAGTTCTCTCGGCAGTTTTGAGCATTCGCGATATTGCCCAAAACAAATTAACCGCAGTGGGACGAGTCGATCGCAATAACTCGCCAACTTGTTCTAATTTAGCGAGAAATTCGGTACGATCGCCCGTTTCGATTTCTCGCGCCCCCAAATACATCCCGTAAGCTGCTGCTACCCCGATCGCCGGAGCACCTCGGACTATCATAGTTTTAATCGCCTCAGCCATATCTTCGTAGCGGCTAATTTCGACTACACCGTATTCTTTCGGCAGCCGGTTTTGGTCAATTAGCAGAACTCGGTCTTCCATCCAGGTGACGGGGGAAACAGGGGAGTTTTGAGCGGTCATCTATTTCAGTTATGTGAGGGACAACTTTCTATGATGCCATGAAGGCGACTATTCCTCTATGTTATGAGGGACACGCTGAATTTGCCCAAATCCCAGCCCTGCCGTTTGAGATTTGAGATTTGAGATTTGAGATTGAATAATTGCTGGATACTTACCACTCTCTGGGTTTGGAACTGGCGTAGAGTTGGATGTTTTTCCACAAAAGTGTACTTAGTAAAAAACAGAACATTAAGTTGTGTAAATTATACTTACATTTTTTGAAAAATTTCCGTAATCGGGAACAAGCTAGCTGTACCTGCTGTCTGGTTTTTTTAAGTTGAGAATGAAAAAGTGCGATCCAGCAACTTTCCAGATCCAACAGATTTACAAGAATCACAAAAATAGATAATCGTAAAGCTTTGTCTGTACAACTTGTACTGAGTTAAAGGCAGGTTTTGTGGTAGCCGTATTTGTAGTGAATTGAAGTAGCGACTGTCATCGCACGGAAACAACATTTTGAAAACCTAACTAGGTGCATGGGGGAACAGTAATTATGAAAAACCAACAAATAGTATTCGTAGATTCAGCAGTTGAAGATTGGCAGAGTCTGGCGGTCGGTGTTAAAGCGGGGATGGAGGTAATTTTAGTAGATCGCACGCGGGACGGCATCGAACAAATTGCCGAAGCATTGCAGAGCCGCAAAGGTATAGAAAGCGTTCACATTATTTCTCACGGGGAATTTAGGCTAGTTTGCAGCTAGGGCAAACTAGCCTAAATTCCGACAATTTATAAACATATCGCGACAGTTTGAAACAGTGGTTTTCGTCATCTGTCAACTCAATTAAAAATCGGTTGGAAATTCTGCTATACGGATGTAACGTAGCAGCAGGTGAAAAAGGAGAGGCTTTTGTACAAAAGCTGAGCAAGTTAACAAAAGCTAATATTGCTGCTTCTTCAGATATTACGGGCAGCGCCCAAAAAGGCGGAAACTGGGTACTTGAATATGCTACTGGAGCGATTAAAACAGCATTGGCGATCGAGCCGGAGGTAATGGCAAATTACGGGCATACCTTGGCGATATTCACTGTTACTAATACCAACGATGCTGGGCCGGGTTCGCTGCGACAAGCGATTACGGATGCGAATGCAGCGGCCGCACCGCCGCACAATATTAACTTTGCCATTGGTACAGGCTTGCAGACGATCGCGCCCCTCTCGATCTTGCCACCTATTACCGCTCCCGTAATCATCAACGGTACCTCGCAGACTGGATTTGCAGGCATCCCACTTATCCAGCTATCTGGCAACAATACCGTTGGAAACGGTCTGATCCTTGCTGCTGGTAGCGGTGGCAGCACGGTGCGGGAACTATTAACCCCTTCGACCCGGATTTGACTGGCAACGATTTGGTGTTCGGTTTTGCCGGCGATGACTTCCTCAGCGGGGAGAAAAATCAAGATACGATCGCAGGTGGTGATGGTAATGATACAGTGCGTGCCGGCAAGGGCGATGACTTAGTTTTCGGCGAATTGGGCAGCAACCTGCTATTTGGCGATGAAGGCAGTGATACTATCTGTGCCGGCGACGGGGAAGATACAGTGTACGGGGATATTGGTAGCCCCCTCCCCATTGGTTCTACTGGCGGAAAAGACCAAATATGCGGCGGTTTGGGCAACGATTTGCTGTTTGGCAATGAAGGTCAGGATACTGTCAATGGGGAGGTTGGGAACGATACTCTTTACGGCGGTAAGGATGAGGATAGTTTGCTTGGCAGTGCTGGGGACGACTGGCTGTTTGGAGATCAGGGGAATGATACTCTGATTGGAGGCACCGGGAACGATCGATTTATCTTGGGTCTTGACCTCGGCAGCGAGACTATTTTAGACTTTCAATACGGTCTCGATTCGATCGGCTTAATTGGTGGTTTAAATTTCTCGCAACTGAGCATTGTTGCGGAGAATACTTCTACTCTCATCCGAGTTACTGGTTCCGGGCAACTTTTGGCAACTCTCAGCAATGTGCCTGCAAGCGTGATTACTGCCACAGATTTTGCACTCCTTTAGTGCGATCGAGCTAATTAATTAGGTGAGAATATTGTAGGGACGATGGATTAATAGACGGTTGGCCAATCAAAAAAGGGTGAAACCAAACATTTTACAGCAGATTCCACGTTATTTGTGAAGTACACCCCTGATCCATGAATCCCCGTAGGGAAAAGGCATTGCCTTTTCCCTACTATTTTATGAGCCTAAAATACGCTGTACAATCATGGCAAATAAACTCTGATGAGCCAGAAGTAATATCATTTTCGGTTACACAGCGCCGTGTCCTACCTGTCGAAACATGGGAGCATCTCACTTTTGCAACCAAGCTAGAAATTGGAGTGTTGAGGCAGGAGACGGGAGGCTCTCTGCCCCCCTAAGTCACCACAACCTGCTCTACCTCGTTTCAGACCCCAATCAGCCCAAACCCGCCTTCCTCGCGCATCACCTGCTGCTTGATGAGCAAATTACCTGCTTTCTATTGGGAGAAAAAAGACCAAATAGAAAATAGCTTGCCCCATATACCCTACGGGTGGCCATGCACTACTTTGAGAAATCGCTTTTCTCTCTAAAATTTTGCGGCAGCCCTTACCAAAGCATCACTGAGGCTTCACCACCAGAAAAGTTAGAGTATAAGCGGATTCTCAGCACATACCGCCGACCTTGATAAAGCCGAACATTGATTTGTGCATTCAAGTCTGTGCCACTGTCGTCGTCACCCGCAACATATTTGAGATCACCACTCTGATCCTCGAAAAGAACCATAACTGTATCTAGTTTTCCGAAGGTTCCAATTGTATAGGTTCGGGTAGCAGAGGGTTTGATCACAAAGTTTTTCTGTTCAGCAGGCGCGAGGGACAGAATCTCGGAATGGAAGGGTTTAAGTTCTGTATAACTCGAGTCATCAAGCGGGGGATAGAATAATCGTACCTGCAACACATCCTGCTCGGAAAGTCCGCCAGCAGGGTTTAATCCGTTCTGATACTCCACAGGTTTCTCAATGAGTCCCGCTGCAAAAGCGTAATGCATGATTGAGTTGGGGTCCCACTTTGACCCCTCCACTTCTCCTACTGCAAGCTTTTCAAGCACATTATAAAAAGTTGTATCTCGGTCCCAATTGTTAGGAGGGGCACCGAAATATTTATAAACGGCTTCTTCGTCCCATACGATACCTGCAAACGGGTTTTGGTGCTCGTGAGGGAAACCTAAGGCGTGACCTATCTCGTGAACAGGGACATCTACCCCACGGGGATCAGCCCGAAGATCCCAGCCGAAGTTCATGGTTCGCTCGCCTTGCTTAGGAATATCGATCGCATCGCGGCCAAGATATGACCAGGCTCCATCTCCTTGCACAAAGCCGATTCGTATCTCTGCCTCGCTGATGTTCCGAACCTCCTCAAACTTGATACCAATCCCTACCTTCTTCCACACCTCAAACCCCTGCCGCACAATCTCCTTCTGTTCATTCCCGCCTGAATTGGGACCACTCTCAAAAAAGTAATAACGTAATTTTGTACCGTTAACCCACTTCTTCCCGATTAACCGTATTAGACGAGCACGCTCCGGCGACACGCTCGGATCGAAAGTGCGTGGAGGAACCTTTGGCAAAGCACAAAAATGTTGTGCTTCTTTACCTGATTCTGCGCCACCTGAGCCAACTTTGATTCCGACCTTAGCTTCAATTTGTTCGAGGCGTTTTAGTAATTGCTCAAGTTGATAAGAGTCGATTTGTGAAAGTTTAGTCATGACAAATTCCTCCAAAGTGAATACCTAGGGACTTTAAGTCCAAAGAACCAGCTATTTTGAGAATGTTTGTGTTCATCTACCTGAATCAAGTGAGAGCACAGTAGATTCAGGAAAGAGAAACTGCAACCCTGTCAACAATGACCTAGATAAATGCGAGCTTTCGAGCTTGTGTCAACTGAATAAAATCCTTGTGAAAGCCAGATTTTTTGTTATAATGATGAGTCTGGACGGAGAGGTTTCCTACCCTCAATATCCCATGAGGAGATCGCGCTCGCACTTTACAGAGAACTCGTGTTCCCCATTCTAGTTTCAAGCTTTACACTGTCAACGATCGATAGTCAGGACTGTTTTTAGAGCCTAGTCTGAAACCGTTGATTTTCCGTTGGGATATCGATTGTGCAATCGCCCTGAAACCCCTATTCTACAGTTGCCAATCACACACTATCCGAATTATTGATAGGAAGAATTGACAACAGCCTGCTAGAGCTTGCTGCATAGCCTTTATAGGCTAGCAAATAAAACTGTGTTAGTGGAGGTCGTCGGTTAAAATCCCGCCGCTTCGATCAACAAAACCCGCCTAACGAAGCGGGTTTTGTAGGTTTTGTAAATATTTTCACTCTTTGGCAATGATTAAACAATCACTCTCAACTTTAGACAGCATATCTGGAAAGGCTGATGTGTAGTTGCCATCTTTGTCTACAACCCTGCGGAGTATATATCCGCTCTCAGCAGGTTTGCCGAAAAACGAGTTTGTGCGATACCAGATATCTCCATTCGGAGTATTCGGATCTCGATCAATCAAAAAATCTACCAGCCACGGCGGCACAGACCATCCAAACACTATCGGCGTGATGTGTCCGTGCTGCAAAGTTGCATCAGAGAATCGGAACAAGTAGCTGAAGCGAGAAAATTTGACTAAATAAATTAACATCCGTCCCGCCATTGATGAATGAAATGTCCAGATAACAGGGTCAAAAACACGCAGCAATAACGTCCGTTCCTCAGCATTCCAGTCTGAACTGTACATCGTCAGACAATCGTCTGGTAAAACATTCCCGTCCATAAAAAAGATACCTTGCAGGACTTCGGGTAACTCCGCTGGATGTTCTACTTTCATCCAATTCGCGATGTCTTTTAGTTGCTTTTGTTCGATTAACATGATATTATTTATCCTCAAAATAGTTGTGTTTTGGTTTCCTATTAGATACCCCCTTGATTTCTGAGTCGATCGCTCAAGAGTTTGTGTGGCGTGCGGTTTCAACTCACATCTTGCATCATTGCCAATAAGTTTTCCAGGGCGGGCGGGACACCCCACAATAAACTTGATGTCTTGTCGGGTGGGCCGAAAAGCCTGTTAAGCGAGAATGGTGCAATATCTCAGTCTCAACCGCTGTCTGATGCGAGCTTTTGGATTGATTACCGCCGCAAGTTGGGCTCAGAGCTTCGCCGCACTTTGCCTACCGTACTCACGACATCCACCAGCATCTTGAGTGCGATGTCTTTACCGGGGCAAATCCGTCCCGCACTCCGATCGCCCACCGAATGAAAACCCATATGAAAAGGGCACAGATTCTCCCGCTTAGCGTTGAATTCGTATACCGTAGAGCCCCAGAAACTCTCGTCTAGCAGCCCCAGACTGAGCGGTATCAGTACCTTGGTTCCGGCGGGGAAAGTGCGCTCTTTGCCTGCTACGGTTGCGGTGAAGGGCTCTGTCGCCACTCGGTGCGTGGCGCTGACGGGGGCCCAGAGGCGGGCGCATTCCAGGAGGAAGAGCTCGATCGACTGGCGATCGTCCAAATCGAGCTGATCCCAAAAATCAGTCGGGTTAATTTCGGCCGTCTGCTGTCCTTTATAGGCGGGGAGAGGGCGGTATCCCATTGCCGTGTAGCCTAGGTGCAGGGGGCCTTGCAGTCCCGCTATCCCCATAATCGATGTCATCAGCTTTGCCAATTCCCGCTTAGTCATGCCATTGTTTTCCGAGCTCTCCTCGAAGTCGGCTAAGGCTGGGGAATTTTCATAGATAGTCGCTGCACGCTCGATTAGAGTGGACAAATCCCCGTGTCCAAACAGGTTCAGGCTTTGCAGCAGGTTGCCGATGACGGCGAAGTAGTGCAGCGGGCTTTGGCGAGTGTAATGCAAGTCGGTGAGGAGTTCGATCGACTCTAAATCATCTGGATTAATCCCAAAGATGACGTAGTGCAGATATCGGACTAAAAATCCCATCCAACCACGCTTGACATCGGTAAAAAACGCTCCCCCCGCACCGTGCGACATCTCGGCATAATCTGCGGCTAGCCGATCGAGCAACCGTCCGGCGATTTCGTCTCCCTGGCGATCCGTTGTCGCACTGTTGAAGAGATATTTCTGCATACAGCTTCGGAATGCTGCGTGGTTGCTGCTACCATCAGTCTCGCGATCGGACAAAGACAGCAGGAAAAGGTTCCTACCGCCGACATCTTGGTTGGGGGCGCGATCGGGATCGAGTACAGAAGTACCAAGCCGCCATCCGCGCGCCTGGGGCGATGTGAGTGCTTTTTCCAGGGTGTCAAACTCTCCCATCACGACTTGCCCCGCGCAGCAAAAGTTTGCTCCGAAAGCCAGCCGTTTTATCTGCAAATAGGTGGGTTCGTTGGCAATCAAACCCTCAATCAGGGCGATCGGGGGTAACATCGTTTTGCTGAGACTTTCTTCCGGGTTTTGCAAAGCCCAAACCTGAAACTCGTTCAGGGCCGGGTTCATCAGCGATGAGAAAATAGTATCTAAATTTAGGTTCATCATAATTCCTCCGAGAATCCCTCGCCATAACCCGCTTTGCCTTTAGCAGCAAGAGGGTATTGAGCGGCCATTGAGCGGGTATTGAATCCCACTTAATTGCCCAAATCAGTAAGTATAACTATAGCCATCTTTATTTGTGAACACAGTGGCAACATAGATATAGTTTTACTGAATATGTCTGCGCTCCAGTCTAGCCTTTTCCCGGAGATTGAGTGGAATTTTTAACGATTGCTGGTAAGTAGATCTACTTTCTGTATCTAAAGTATTAGCCCCAATCTCTGAGAGTCGCACATAAACCGTAGTTATGTGCGACTACTTGCTATTAAATTTAGCCAAAATCGGTGGCATTAATTAGACTGGACGACACCCCATTCAGAGCGGCTAAAATTTCTCCGGTTGCTGACAAACGGATGAAAGTTGTACTGTTTTCTTGAGTAAGTGACAGTTGCAAGAAAGTAAGATTGTTGCCTAGAGAAAGCAAATCTTTTCCGTCTTCAAAATCCAAGATAATATCGATACCCGAATTGCTAGAGAGCAAGAAGCGATCGCTCCCATTCCCTCCGATCAAAGTGTCATCTTCATCTTCACCGAATAGGAAGTCGTCGCCGTCACCGCCAATAATAGTATCATTTCCCTTGCCTCCGCGCAAAGTATCATTGCCAGTGCTACCCTCTAGCATATCGTCGCCTCGGTTGCCAAAGATAATATCGCCACCATCGCTACCTGTAATGGTATCAATTCCCTTGCCGCCGTAAAGGGTATCGTCGTCAAAACCGCCATTAATTAAGTCATTGCCTTGATTGGCATTAATCCAGTCATTGCCGTTAAAACCAAATATCAAATCATTTCCCTTTTTACCACTTAAAACGTCATCGCTGCTGTCGCCGCCTAGAGTATCGTCACCATCAGTACCGATTTTTTGATTAGGAGAATTGTTGACTAATTCTATGCCGCTGTCGGGGAAAGGTTCAGCAGCAGTGAAGTCACTGTTTATACTCTTGCGAATTGTCGGGTTATTGACGCTTGCCGATTGAATTTGTGTGTCTAAGGATGTGCCTGTATTTTCTGCGATCGCCTCCTGAATTGTCTTATTTCCGGCTGCGACTTGCTGCAAGTCTTTAGCGACTTCACCTTGTTCTACCTGTTGAACTTGGGCTATTTTAGTAGCTGCATCTGAGAGTGGGAGGTTGCTAGATGCGATCGCCCGTACCCGCTGATTCCCTTCCGCTATAATTTTAGCAACTTCCGGCGCAATATCGGACGCTTTTTGTGCTTGCAGTTGAGTTGCAGCAGACTGAACGATGGTTTGTAATTGTGCGGGATTGGTTAAATCGACAGCCCCGGATTGAATTTGATTGGCAAGGATGGAAATAATGCGATCGGCAATATCGGTTTTAGAGTTAGCCGAAATCCCGCTAATTAAAATTGTCGTCTGAACAACAGCGTTTTGTACCTGAATGTGTGCTGCATAAACCGCCAAACCGTTCGGATCGTTTTGAGTAATTGCCTGTAGCGGATCGTAGCCAGTCAAATCAATTGTTGACGGTACTCCAAATGCTGCTTTAACTTTAGTCTCTGCTTCATTAGGATTGATACCTTGTGCAACCATCTTCTGCATCAGAGTAGTTAAAGGCGTCACAACAGTAGCATCAGGTGTTGCTGTTAGTGGCGTTTGCTGCGGCAAATAAGTGGCGGTATTAATACCGTCAGCAACTACAAGTCTGCCTTCATCTGGATCGAGTTCGCCGCTGTTATTTTTGTCGAAATTAGGGAGAGAGACATCTAAATTAAAGCTGCCATCCACGTTAGTAATAGTGAACGGTTCTTTTTCATCTTGAATGCCGTTGAAGTTACCATCAAAGAAGACTTTTGCTCCAGTTAGGTAACTGTTAACACCGCTACCGCTCTTCCTTGAACTTTCTCCAGTGCCAAATTTGGCCAACTCAAATGTGGCAAAATCTTTTTTCCAAACTGTTTGTTTCCCTTCCCAAAACTCCCAAGGGACTATAGCTTTAAACTCCAGCCCTAAAAAAGCATTAACTTGACCTGATATATCAAAAAGTTCCCAGGGTTTACTAATGCGGGAGCCAATTTCGGATCCTCTGATTTTACCGTCGCTTTTGCCGTTATTTTCTCCAATATCTACTAAATCAATGCCTATGCTTCCTTGTATTCCAGCCGTTCCATAAAGGCTGGCAACTACTGCATTTACTCCGACACCTGCTTTAATACCAGCATTGATTTTAAGTTCATCAACATCCGCACCAGTACCATCGGGATTTGCGCGATCGCTCACGTAAAAACCATCTAAAACTTTGTAGGCTGATGACGCATCGAATTCATCGTCTTTCCATTCTTTTAATCCGTAAGTATCGTAGCCAAATGCGAGGTGTGCTGACGCATTAAAGTTGCCTTCGATTAACCCTGAGATCGGCCCAAATATAGGAAACTCTTTGCTAAAATTGAAGTCTATCCCTAGGGGAGGCATATCGTAGGTAAAAAGGACAACATCTGGTTTTCCTAAAAGAAGTTGAATGGCTGTTTCTGGCTTGGTTAAAATTGGTAAGTCTATGCCGGGAACCCTCTTGAATTGATTGACAAATTCTTTTTTATTTCCCGCTGTTTTAGAATTGATTTGTTGAGAAATATTAGGAACATAATTTGTCAGTCTCGGTGTTTTGTTTTTGAGGCTAGAGTTGGGCTTGGCAACATTAATATTGCCTAAACTGTAGGAACCTAAATCGATGGCAATATTTTTTGAAGAGTTTGACAGGCTATTTGCCAATTGCGATATCTCGTCGATTTTGATAACTGCATTTAAGAAGTCAGTAGCAACATTACCAGTCGATAATTTAGTTGCCAGTTCCAAGATCGAAACTTTGCCATCTCCATTGTTATCGAAGGGGCCAGCAACGCCAAGTTCTGACAGTAACTTAGTGTCTGTATTTAGGAAATCGATAACTGGTCTAAACGGGTCGATAATATCAGAAACAGTGGTGAGTATTGGTTTCGACAAGTTAGTGATAAAGGTTCCTAAGTCGAGTTTTATGTTGTTAAATTCGACTGTCGGGTTAGGCAATCCGCCAAAGGGATTGTCGGTGGTTGGCGAACCTATATTTCCCTGATTATTTGATGGCAAGAATGAAGATAAATTTGAACTCGCGCCTGTGCTTGAATTTGAGGAACCTAGCGATTGATTTAACCCTGAAACCGCTGAAAATTTCGTGCTGGATAAAAGTGATGAATTGAAATTTGATAGACTCGATGTAGTTGAGGGGGAAGTTGAGGGTGGCTGCGAATTATTTAATTGACCGTTCCTATAATTAATCAGTGGCCAATTGACTGCTAAATCAAAATCAAAAGATGGAAAAGCAGCATTGCCGTTGATGCTAGTTTTGCCGTGCAAGCCGAGATTGGCATTACTCGTTAAGCTAGATTGAAATAAGTCTTCTAACTGATAACTGCCGTCTAACTCAGACAAAGTTAAACGATTGCCATCATCAGTACCGCCCACGTTGTCTAAGTCATTTAACTTGACTTCAAAGTTGGCATCAAGTTGAGTTGGGTTTTCAGGATCGTTGGTAAATTCAGCTTGTAAAAAAGCGAGGTTGGCTTGAGCTTTGAATTTCTCAGGAAGTGCTAACTTTAAGTTAGCGTTTAATTTAGTATTGTCAGTATCGATGTAGCAGCCAAAATCTTTGTTGTAACCGACACCAATAGATAACTCATAGTCAAAAGCCGATTGTTGAGTTGGCTTTAAAATTCCAGCTAAAACTGGCGAAATCAAACTCTGAGAAGGAAAGTTCGCACTAAACTGAGATACATTACTACTACTACTATCTGTAACCGGTGCTAATGTGGCTGAATTGCTGATATTGGAATTGAGGCTTGATGCTTCTAAATCATTAGATAAATTGGCAAAGCGAGAGAGATTTGCAGTCGGTGCGAAGGCGACAACTTGATTCCAGGGCTTAGGAGAGTTTTCGACTTTCAAGCCTAGTGCGGGCAACCCTAAATCTTCTGAAAACGTAATATTGTCGAGCTGATATTTTTTGCCAATTTTAATGACTAAGTTACTGTCATTTGGATTTAAACTACTCTCGACTTTAACATCGAATGCCGACCCAACAACCTCCTGAATGCTATTTTCTAGCTGACTAGGCGTGAAATCTGTTGCATTTTTAACGGTATTGACTAGACTATTTTTGAAATTGCTAATAAAATTCGGAGAAATGTCGCTTAGTCGTCCTAAGATTGGCAGTTTGAACGCATTCAGTTGGTCGTTAACAATGTTTTCCAGTTTGTCTAATCCTTTTTCCAAACCGCACCAAAGGGTTTCGTTATCGGTATTTGTAACGGCGATATCTGCTGCGTTTAAGCCGGAGTATTTACTGTCATTGCTGACAGCAGGGCTGGTAACAAGGGTGTAAGCTTTATTCCCGTCAGCAACACTGTCGTCAACACCTGTTACCGTTACTGTTTGTGAAGCATTCCAGTTAGCAGAATTGAAAGTAAGCGATGCCGGTGAAACTGTTCCTTCTGTTGCATTGGAACTTTCTAAATCTATTTTGACATCAGCAGTAGGTTGGCTGTTGAGTTTGACATTAAAGGTTGCTTTTCCTCCGGATTCAGTAGTAGTTAATTCTGTTGTTGGGTTAATAGTAATACCAACAGGTGTCGCCGATGTCGGCGCTGGGGTTACAGGAGTTGGTGTCGGTAACGCAGGAGTTGGTGTCGTTAGTGCAGGAGTTGGTGTCGTTAGTGCAGGAGTTGGTGTCGTTAGTGCAGGAGTTGGTGTCGGTAACGCAGGAGTTGGTGTCGGTAACGCAGGAGTTGGTGTCGGTAACGCAGGAGTTGGTGTCGGTAACGCAGGAGTTGGTGT
>NZ_JAUBRB010000010.1:120697-155593 GCF_036701585.1 Microcoleus sp. POL10_C6
CGGTAACGCAGGTGTTGGTGTCGGTAACGCAGGTGTTGGTGTCGGTAACGCAGGTGTTGGTGTCGTTAGCGCAGGAGTTGGTGTCGGTAACGCAGGTGTTGGGGTTGGCGCATTGTCGTTATCAGTAATCGCGACGCTAACAGGGGAAATCGTGATGCTGTTATAGTTAGTATCGGTACTGGTAGAAGTATGGTCGATCGCCCCTGCATGATTCCCTTCAACTAAACTGTCGTCAACCGCAGCCACCGGCACAGTTTGAGCGACATTCCAATTAGTAGCGGTAAAAGTAAGTGCAGTAATTGGTTGAACTTGACTATCTGTAGCCAAGTTAATCGTAACAGGTGCGATCGGTTGAGTATTTAACTGAATGCTGTAACTTCCATTTGCACCGCCTTCCGTTGCATTCGTGCTGGTAGGATTAATCGTAATGCCAGGAGTTTCATTATCGCTGTTGCTGGCGCTGACATCATCGGGATTGAGATTGCTGTAATTAGTATCGGTACTGACAGTCGCAGCAGTGACAATATTGTAAGTTTTACTGCCATCAGCAACGCTGTCGTCTACACCTGTCACCGTTACCGTTTGCGGTTGATTCCAGTTCGCAGGCGTGAAAGTTAAACTATTGCTAGAAACTGTTCCTTCAGCGGGATTGGAACTGCTCAAATCAAGGCTAACATTAGCACTGGGTTGACTGTTAAGTTTAACGGTAAATGTAGCACTGTCGCCTGCTTCTGTCGTTACTAATCCGCTGGCAGGATTGACCGTGACTCCGGCAGTGTCATCATTACCGATCGTAGTTGTAGCGGCAGCAGCGGTAATAGTCGGAGTCGGGCCGGGTGCAACCGAATTTGACAGAGTAACAGTAATAGTTTTCTCCGGTTCAATTATGGCATTGCTCAATACATCTAAAGTAATGGTTTTCGATGTTTCGCCCGCCGCAAAATTAACCGTACCAGTAATGCTAGTTCCCCCTGAAGTGCCGCCGATATTGTTGTAATCGCTGCTGTTTGTAGCAGTTCCTCCAATTGCATAATTTACACTGCTGGCAGCATCAATCCCGCCACTGCGAGTCACGATAAAAGTAACGGGAGTAGTGCCGGTGTTGCCTTCGGCGATGCTGGCAGTACCGGCAGCAATGGCGTAATCTATGGCATCATTAGCCGGAATAGTTAGTGTCGCTTGATTTGTTGTACCTGCAATCCCATCAGTAATCGTACCAAAGCTGAATACTGCTGTTTCGGCGTTCTCTGGGATATTGTCAGCTTTGACAGTGACAGCAACATTCTGAGTCAGGGTGTTAGTACCTGCACTGAATGTGAGAGTGGCTGGTGAAAAAGTGTAGTCTGAATTTTGGGTAGCCGTACTGCTGGGGTCGATGACTATTGGTACAACTACATCGCCCAAGGGAGTGCCGCCGCTGATGGTGACTGGAACATTAACTACTGTGTCTGTTGTTCCTTCAGTACCGCTGTAAGTGGCGGCACCGAAATTCACCTCAACGGTGGTATTCAGCAGGATCGAGACATCGTTAGAACCGCTGTTGGCGGTGGCGATATCGGGTTTGTTGTCGGCGTTAAAATCTTTGATGGCGATCGCTTTTGGATTTGTCCCAACTGCGTAGTTAATGGGGTTGCCAAAGGTGCCTTGACCGGTTCCAGTTAGAATAGAAACGTTGTTTGATTGATTGTTAGCCACGGCGATATCGAGTTTGCTGTCGGCGTTTAAGTCGGCAACTGCGATCGATGTCGGACTATCGCCTCCCGCTGCGTAGTTGGTGGCATTGGCAAAGGCACCTTGACCGGTGCCAAGTAGGATGGAAATGTTGTTAGAAACGCTGTTGGTGATGGCAAGATCGAGGATGTTGTCACCGTTAAAGTCTTCTGCGGCAATGGATGTTGGATTAGTCCCAACTGCATAATTTACCGGGATTGAAAATCGGTCTGCACCAGCGCCTCCCGTGTTCAGTAGGATGGAAACGTTGTTAGAACCGCTGCTAGTGATGGCAAGATCGAGGCGGCCATCGCTGTTAAAGTCTCTCGCTGCGATCGCGGTGGGAGTTGTCCCTACCTGAGATATATTTTCCTCCCTAGCAAAACCGTTGCCTTGAGCGTTTTGTAATCCGATGGAAACGCCACCATTAATGTCTGCTACAACTATGTCTGATAAATTGTCTGCGTTAAAATTTCCTACGCCGATCGCACTGGGCGGGTTTGTCCCGGCGCTAAAGCTAGTGGAGTTGCCAAAAGTACCTTGACCAGTACCCGGTAAGATGTAAACGGAACCACTAGGAAATTCTCCACCAGACCAGTTAGTTACGGCTAGGTCTAAGAAATTATCGGTGTTAAAATTACCTGATATGATGGGAGTACGACTGGATTGATTCACGTTGGTGGGAGTGCCAAATCCTCCTTGGCTGTTCCCTATTAATAGGGAAACAGCGGTTCCGCTGCTGATGGCTAAGTCTGGGATATTGTCGTTATTAAAGTTTTCGGCAGTCAGGGATTGGGGATTTGTGCCGGCAGGAAAGTTGGCAGCGTTCTTGAAGGTAGACATGATTAATTTACCTATTAGTTAACAACAGTAATCTTTGATGTTTCGAGTTGTGAAACTGATGCAAATCGCACCTAAGCTGGCATCAGTATCCCGACGATCGCAAGTACAGTCAGGCTGCCTCCCACAGCGATCGTTAGTATATTCCCTGCCGAAAATCGACTGTTAGGATTGTGGTTTCGTGCTGCTACACAGTTCAATTTATTCACCCTCTCTTGAACGGGAAGCAAAGCTATTACAGACAGATTACTCACTAACCCGTATGGGTTTGGCACTCGAAAACACATATTAAGCCCAATCCAAACAATAGTCAGCAAAAATGGACTAAACTTGGGAGAAACACAGTAGGATTTAGCGCAAAATTTAATTTTTTTGAATAAAAAATAGCCAAAAATACCGCTGAAAACTGTTCTCCAAAAGGGGCTAATTTCTCTTCCTGTTGCGGTTTTTAATAGCTGCCAGTTTTTATAAAACCAAAAAATTTCATAGAATCCGAAGGTTACTAGGGACATCACGATCAACTTAAACCGAGAAACAGGAAAAAAGATTGGTTGTGAGTTTTCGTTCATATCAAAAACCTCATGGGTGGATACACTACTACTCGATCGACATTGAACTGAACGCACTTATCAAAGAAACCGGGTTTTTTACTGAACCTGCGGGTGAGTGCGAAATATTGTCGTAAAAAACCCGGTTTCTGGCTACCCGTGCGACCAGGAATTTTTAACTGAAATCGGCGATGCTAATTTGGTTAGCTGTCACGCCATTGAGAGCAGCTAAAAATTCTCCGGTTGCTGACAAACGGATGAAAGTTGCACTGTTTTCTTGAGTAAGTGACAGTTGGGAGAAACTAAGATTGTTGCCTAGAGAAAGCAAATCTTTTCCGTCTTCAAAATCCAAGATAATACCGATACCCGAATTGCTAGAGAGCAAGAAGCGATCGTTGCCATCCCCTCCCGTCAAACTATCATTTCCCAAACCGCCATCCAACAAATCATCACCGTTGCCTCCCAGCAGAATATCGCTGCCATCGCCGCCGTTCAAAATGTCAGCACCGCGATTGCCAAACAAGACATCATCACCGTTACCGCCAAGCATTGTATCGTTAGCCTTGCCGCCGAAAAGAGTGTCATTCCCCACGCCACCGTCGAGGGAATCATTGCCCCTCAGACCCATCAAAACATTATTGCTGCTGTCGCCAGTCAGGATATCGTCGCCGCTGGTACCGAGAATTCGATCGGGAGAATTGCTGCCCAAATCTGCATCGCCGCTGACAACAGGAGTCGCAATCCCAGCAGGTAATATCACAGCTTGAATTTTCGTATCTAAAGCAGCACCAGTATTCTCAGTAACTACCTCGGCAATTGTCTTAGTTCCCGCACCGACTGCTTTGAAGTCTTGAGTTGTTGCGCCCAAACTTACTTGTTGGACGCGGGCTACTGATTCAGGAATTGATGTTCCTGTTGGGTTGGAGACAGCAGAATCAATGCGCTGATTTGCTGTTGCCATTACAGTCGCAGCTTGCGAGGTAATTGAGGTAACTTTTTGACTGTTGAAACCGGGGTCAATCTGCTGAATTTTCGCGGCACTTTGCTGAATGATTGGTTCTAAAGCGAGTGCGTTGCTGAGGTTTAAAACAGTGCCGGATTGAATTTGACTCGTAATTGAACTGACAACAGCTTTGACAATTTCGTTAGTAGCTGCACTGGAAGCACCGTCAATCAAAGCAGCAGTTTGAGTGATGACGTTTTGAACTTTTACCATTGCTGCTAAAGTTGCGACGCCGCCCGGTTCGGTGTCGTTGGTGGCCGCGATCGGATCGAAATCTGCGATCGGAACGTCGGCGGGAATGGCAAGAGCAGATTTGACCAGAGATTCGGCCCGATCGCTCTCAATCCCCTTATCTACTAAGTCCACCATCAGAGTAGTTAACAGCGTGACTACAGTAGCGTCAGCAGGTGCAGTAACAGGCGTTTCTAAAGGCAAACCCGTAGCAGTATCAATTCCGCCAAAAGCTACTAAATTTCCTTCATCTGAATCAATTTCCCCATTGGCGTTTTTGTCGAAAGTCTCGAAGGGGATATCGAGATTAAATAAACCGCTATTGTCAGTATTGGTTGAGGGTTCATTAGCATCAAGAACACCATTTTTATTGGCATCCAAAAATACTTTGGCACCTGCAATGTAATTATCAATCACCCAGCGACCGTTATATTTTGTTATCTTGAAGGTTTGAGAATTGCTTGCACCTGCAGGGTCGGTGGCGATTAACTTAACCTTAAACGGTCTTACAAAACTCAATGGTTTTCCATTAATATTAAACACGGGTGGAGTGCCAGTAAATTTGATGGTGTTCTGGTTAGAGTCGAAAGAGAATCTCAGCCAGCTACTGTTGAAACTGCTGGTTAAAGGACTGCCATCCTCTCGAGTTAATTTGTAAGAGATTAAGTCGCCATCCGGATCGGTGTAGACATTTTGAATGTCTTGATTAAACTCCTTAATGAAATAGTCTAAATGAATCTTTTCTTGTGGCGGACGGTTCTGAACAACACCTCCTCCAGCAATAGCTTCACCCAAAGCCAGCACATCGACGCGCTTGAAATTAAGACCTGTATGTTTAACGTTGTCGTCTTCATCGTCGCCATCGTTGATAGTGACACCGGTTTGTTTTAAAAGATTGGCAAACTCCTTTGGTGTCAGTTTGCGACCTAATTCTTTCTGTGCTAACTGTTGGGCTAATGCTGCAATTCCGGCAATGTGGGCTGTAGCTTGACTGGTACCGTGATAGGTACTTCTCTCGTTTATATCGCCATCTTTGCCAGCCCCGGTGATGGGTGCTCCTGGAGCAAAAACTGTGGTTAATGTCCCGTTACGCTGAGAAAAAGGAGCAATGCGATCAGCAGCAGTGGTATTTGCTGTTACCAATTTCCCAGTCTCACCAGGCTTATTCGCAAAATAATTTCCCAAAGAGAAAGAACCAATGTTGGAATTGTATACCGCGCCAATCGACAGCGAATTCGGATCTGCTGAAGGGTAGTTTACACCTGGAGGCTCATTCCGGTACGGGTAGTAACGGTTGCCTGATGAAGAGACAACAATTATATTTTTCGCCGCTAATGCTGCCAGTTCATCTCCTATACCGTAGAGTGAAGTTTGACTGGTGGGAAAATTTTCACCGCTGCCGAATGCCATACAAACGCTGGCAATGTTGTAAGTATCTGCATTTTGCAATACCCACTGCAAAGCTTGTTCAACATACGGAAACTTATTAATTTCGTCACTAGGCATATTATCCTTATTATCCTTTCTCACTTTGAGACCGATAATATTAGCCCCAGGTGCCATCCCTGTATAGGTTGGGTCTTGGGAAGCAATAATGCTGGCAATGTTCGATCCGTGTCCGTCTTTGTCGCTAGCATCCGCGTCGCCGTCGGCAAAATCGTAGTTATAAACGATGCGATCGCTGATGCCGTTTGAGTCGCTGTCAGGGCCAAAGAATGGGTGGTTTAAGTTGATGCCAGTCTCTAATACCGCTACAGAGAAACCACTGCCGTCAATACCGGAAAAACGTGGTGTGGCGCGGAATTTATCCAAATTTATTTGCGCGCTGGATACACTAGCAGGTTTCTCATGATAGGGGTCGTTGCCGCTGCCGTCAAAACTACCAAAAAAGTCTGCTGGGAGGAAGTTATTAACGAAACTTGAAGCATTACTATTGCCACCAACACCACTAAACAGCACTGAGTCGAGGAAATTGCTATCAATCAGGGAAGTGGATAGATTGTTAGTGACTAGATTGTTGTTGATGCCGCTCAAAATGCTGCTGCTAGGTGAATTTGACTGCGGATTTGTGACGGCAGGGCCTTCATATCCTGTAGTTGTGACACCTGCAAGACGAGGTACAGCGGACAAATTCAAATTGTATTGACTCTCCGCGCTATTAACTGAAGAAACTCGAATGCTGTAAGTGCCGTGTTCCAAAAGGCGGTTAATTAATTTTGAGCCAGCGCCAGAACTTATTGCAGTTGAGATGACATTTCGATCGCTGTCAAGCAATTCAAGATTAATATCTCCCGTGAAGCCGCTGACTGACAAGTTGAAGTCATTGTCAGCACCGATCGTGAATTTGTAGTAATCTGGATCGTTCCTACTTACTGAATCCGGGTAGTTTTTGAGATCGGAACTTGCATTGATTGTACGGGCTGTAGCTGATGTGTTTCCAGCTAAGTCTTGTGCTGGAATATTGCTGTCATTATCGTTATTGGTGACAGCAACATCGGACGCATTTAATCCGTTAAATCTGTTATCCGTACTGACAGCAGGGCTAGTAACAATGGTGTAAGCTTGATCACCGTCAATAGCAAAGTCGTCAACGCCTGTTACCGTTACTGTTTGCGGCTGATTCCAATTAGTAGAGTTGAAGGTAAGCGATTGCGGGGAAACTGTTCCTTCTGCTGTATTGGAACTTGCTAAATCTATTTTCACATCGCCAGTAGGTGGGATGTTTAAGCTGTTTAGTTGAAGGTTAAATGTTGCGGTTTGGCCTGATTCTGTCGTGATTAATCCACTTACAGGATTAACGGTAATTCCAGCAGGTGTTGGGGTTGGTGTTGGGGTTGGTGTTGGGGTTGGTGTTGGAGGTGTTGGGGTGATCGGTGTTGGAGGTGTTGGAGGTGTTGGGGTGATCGGTGTTGGAGGTGTTGGAGGTGTTGGAGGTGTTGGGGTGATCGGTGTTGGGGTTGGCGTTGGGGCAGTGTCGTTGTCAGTAATGGCGACATTAACAGGGGAAATGGTGATGCTGTTATATTTAACATCGCTACTGCTAGCAGTATGCCCGATCGCCCCCGCATGATTTCCTTCCACAGCCACATCGTCTGTAGCCGTTACTGTCACGGATTTGGCAACATTCCAGTTAGTAGCGTCGAAGGTAATTGCACCGATCGCACTTATTTGATTTCCCGCATCAAAACTGATAGTAACTGGTGCAGTTGGCTGCGAATTTAACTTGAGTGTATAACTGCCTGTGGCACCACCTTCTGTAGCAGTTGTGCTCTCCGGTGAAATACTCACACCCGTCGTGTCGTTGTCAGCAATCGTGGCAGTCACGGGAGAAATTGTCAGGTTGTTATACTGAGTGTCTGTACTGACAGACGTATGAGCGATCGTGCCGCTGCGGCTTCCTTGGGCTATGCTGTCATCGATCGCCGTAACAGTGACATTTTGCGCTACATTCCAATTATTCGGCGTGAAAGTGATAGGTGCGATCGCATTAATTTGACTGCCCGTGTCAAAATTAATCGTGACGTTTGCAGTAGGTGCGGTAGTCAGAAGTACGCCGTAGCTATCGGTTGCACCGCCTTCAGCAATAGCTGTCTCGCCTTCTGATTGCACAATAGAAATACCGGGACTGTCGTTATCTGTAATTGATGCCGTCACATTGGGAATGACTTTCGCGTTATAATTCGCGTCGGTACTCGTAACTGTGTGAGCGATCGTGCCGCTGTGGGTTCCTTGTGCTAGATTGTCGTCGAGCGCACTAACCGTGACAGTTTTCGCAACATTCCAGTTAGTGCTATCAAAAGTAATAGGTGTGGCGATCGGATTAAGTTGGTCGCCAGTATTGAAACTGATAGTAACCGGTGCAGTTGGTTGCGAAGTTAGCTGGATTTTGTAACTGCCATTTGCACCGCCTTCTGTAGCAGTTATGTTCGTAGGTGCAATGCTGAAACCAGCCGTGTCGTTATCCGTAATGGCGGCGCTAACAGCCGGAATTGTGATGCTGTTATAGTTAGTATCGGTACTGGTAGCAGTATGGGCTATCGCACCTGCATGATTTCCTTCAACTAAATTGTCGTCAACTGCTTTCACCGCAACAGTTTGATCGACATTCCAATTAGTAGTGGTAAAAGTAAGTGCGGTAATTGGTTGAATTTCACTGCCTGTAGCCAAGTTAATGGTAACAGGTGCGATCGGTTGGGTATTTAATTTAACGGTATAAGTTCCAGTTGCACCGCCTTCCGTCGCAGTCGTGTTAGTGGGAGTAATGCTAACGCCTGCGGTGTCATTATCGGTAATATTAGCATTGACGGTATTGCCAGGAGTGCCATTAACAGTAAAACTGGCAGTAGTCCCGTTATAATTAGTATCGGTACTGATAGCACTGTGAGCGATCGGGCCGCTGTGCGGCGAAGTTTCTGCTAGGCTATCATTAACTGCACTGACTGTCACCGTTTGCGGTAAAAACCAGTTAGTTGGAGTGAAAGTAATGCCAGCAATCGGTTGAATTTGAGTGTCGGTATTAAGTGCGATCGCCACATTTGCAGTAGGCTGATTACTCAACACAACTGTATAAGTATCAGTCGTGCCGCTTTCTGCTACATTAGTGCTGCCGCCCGACTCAACAATCTTTACCTGCGGCCCCCCAGCAATTATTTTAGTAACAAAAACATCAAAGTCACCTCCCCCATTCGCCGCTTGAAAAGGATTTGCTGTTGGTAAATTAGTAGAAGCAGTAGAACCAGCCACATAAACTGCATCAGAACTATTTACCGCAATACCATTACCGTAGTCGTCCCCGCTGCCGCCAAAATAAGTAGAATCAACTAAAGCAGAACCCGATGAATTGATTTTCGTGACAAAAGCATCTTTCCCGCCGCCGCTGACACTTTGAATAGCATTCTTAGTCGGAAAATTAGTCGAAGTCGTATCTCCTGTCACGTAAACATTATTTGCACTGTCTAGAGTAATGCGATGGCCGTTGTCATCTCCGCTGCCGCCCAAATAAGTTGAATAAATCGCATTGTTACCTAGAGGGCCTAACTTGATGACAAAAGCATCATTTGCACCACCTGCATAAGTCGCTTGAACTGCATTTTTAGTCGGAAACTCAGTTGAAGTGGTAATTCCGACAACATAGGCATTTCCAGCACTATCTACAGCGATATCAGCACCTTTATCTTCGCCAAAGCCACCTAAATAAGTGGAATAAGCGCGCGCACCATTCCCGTCAAATTTAGCGACAAAACCATCATAACTACCTGCAAGGGAATTTTGAAAGCCTAAATCTTTCCCCGGCAAGTCAGTCGAATAAGTAATGCCAGTAATGTAGGAATTACCATTATTATCTATGGCAATGGCTTGAGCGTCTTCGCGACCAGAACCGCCGAAATAAGTAGAGTAAACTAAACCACTGCCAGTTGGATTGACTTTAGTAACAAACGCATCAATTCCGCCTCCGTATACAGGTTGGGAGGCATTGGCAGTGGGGAAACCGCCATTTACTACAGGGGGGGAACTGTTGTTGCCACCTGTGAGCCCGGTAACATAAGCATTACCGTTACTGTCTACCGCAATGCCGTTGCCTAGGGCGCCGCTGCTGCTATTGCCTAAAAAGGTAGAATAAACTAACGCATTGCCGGCTGCATTGAGTTTAGTTACCGCAGCAGTGTAATTAGGTGCTGTAGGTTGAAAAGAACCCGGTGTAGTTGGATAACCTGGATCGACTTGTCCGGTTAAATAAGAATTTCCTTGACTGTCTACCGCAATCCCAAAACCGTATTCATTGCCAGCACCGCCCATATAAGTAGAGTAAACTAAGGCCGTTCCTTCGGGGTTAATTTTGGTAACTAAGAAATCAGCTTGAGCCCCTGGCGTAGTTTGAAAAGCACCAGGAGTAGTAGTAAAATTATTAACAGTAGTGCCGATAATATAAGCCGCACCTGTGCTATCTACAGTCATGCGGTTGGCAGAGTCCAAGCCGCTGCCACCTAAGTAAGTCGAGTAAGCTAAAACCGGATCGATAACTAGGGGTTGAGTGGGGTCAAAATATCCCAAACTAAAATTAACTTGACCGTTTCCTAATAAATTGTAAGCGGCAGGAACATTCACCCGCTGTCCGTTGAGATCCTGATAAACTATCGGTGCGTTATCAATTAATTCGCCTAGCGGTGTCTCTAATATTAGTGCTCCATCGTCACGCAACCGGATGTCGTTAACACCAGTATAGTTCATCTTAATTTGACTCGGATCGGCAAAAGGTGCAACTAAAAACTCGCTCTTAAGTTGTCCTTCTGTGCCTTTGAAAACGCGGTCAATTCCTTGATAGACGTTTTGATAAACAACGCCGTTAAAAGTAGGCACATTAGTCTGCCATTGACTAGAATCTTCGCCTAACAGAAAGTTAGCAACTCCCGGTAATTGTTCCAGCCCGGAAATTGTGGGATTCGGGTTGCTGTTGGCTAAGCTGCTGCGGACAATTGAAGAATTTGTGGCTTGGTTCCCCGGTTCATTGGGTTGCTGGAAAGCGACGAAAGAAATTTCGTTTGGACTAAAAAAGATGCTGTGACCGGCACCTTTCACCTGGAATTTCACATTCGGGTCTGTTTGTCCAGCATTTGCAATAAAACTTAAGGGAATTTGACCGTAAGATGCCTGTTGATTTTGAGAGTTCATAGCTGGTACCCCTGGTTTATGTTATGCGACTAAGTATATACAAGTACGAGCTCTGCTGTATAGTAAATTCTTGCGAAAAATTTACGGAAAATACCATTTTCTTGCGAAATTTCTCGGATTGTTGATTAAAAATTGTAACACGGGCTACGGACTCGGTTTTTGTAGTCAATCGACCGCGATTAAAGGCCGGGACGGGTTTACAGGCTTTCTCGTTTCTATTAGAGATATTGGTAAACCCGCCCCTACAGGATTAATATCATGTCCGGTCAAATAGATATAATTCCTGTAGGGGCAGGTTCACCGACAATAATTGCCTAAAACCGACAATCTCATAAACCTGCCCCCACCCAACGACAAATCGCTGTTAAAGTTGAGCGCGATATTTATTAGGAGTCAAACCGACGATTTTGCAGAAAGTCTTGCTAAAGTGACTTTGGTCGTGAAACCCGACTTGCTCCGAGATATATGTTATTGATAAATCTTGCCTTTTTAACAACTGTTTTGCTTTCTCAATCCGGCACTGGGTGACGTATTGATGGGGAGTGACTCCAATTGATTGTTTGAACAAACGACTGAAATAATAAGGACTAATCTGCACTAAGTTAGCCAGTTCAGCTATGTGCAAATCTCGGTTTAGGTAGTCAGTTATGTAGTTAATAACAATCTGCAATTTGACAGGATCGAGACCGCCTTCAAAATCTCGCCTATGCGGTTTTTGTGCACAATAGCGGTGAAGTATGTGCATTGAAAGCGCGTTTTTCAGTGCATCGACATAAAGAGTACCGTTTAATCCACCTGATTCGAGTTCGGTTTTGAGGGCCCAGCCAATGCCGAGAATCAACGGATCGCTGATTTTCCAGTGCGGTATAATTTCAATGAGGTTTGAATTGGTCGATTCGTAAACTGTTTTGTCGAAGTCGGTAGGGTCGATCGCGATCGCTATAAATTCAGGATCTTCGACTGCACCTGACTGGAAATCAGTACCAGCACCACCGATGAAAATTTCTCCTCTTTGCCACGGTTCGCTACCGTAGTGTTTCCCGTTGAGTATTCCGTTTACTGTAACTGAATTGAGTATCAGCCCAATGTTGTGTTGTTGGAAACAGTGTTCGGGAGTTTCGTCTGCTGGCTGACGGTGATATTCGACGTGAATTCCCTCCCATTTTGTGCCGTGACTCGATAGGATTGAGGGACTCGGGAGAATCGATTTCATCGCGTCTGCCTGGGCAAAATCAAGAATTAACTGTTTCTCTGAGGACATAGCTTGCACCTTCGACAGTTGCTATTATTCTATAGGTCTGAAATTCCCGCAGTTATCAAAAGATATCCAGGGCTTACGCGACATATTCTCGGTCTCTTTGTCCAGCATTCGCAATAAAATTTAATGGAATTTGACCCTAGGGCGGTGTAGGGTCGAGTCGGTAATCGGCACTTTCAGAAGCCGTTGCGCCTAAGCTGCTACGCATCTTGCATTGTATTTTTGGGCGGGCGGGACGCCCACCCCACAAGAAACTTGATGTGATTTGATTGTCAAATTTAGATGCGCCTCAGCTTACAATTAATTACGGATAATTATTAACTTTTAGAACGATAAATCTAAAATCTAAAATCTAAAATCTAAAATCAAATGACGCCCACTAAAGTTTCCTACCAGTACAAAAGCACTTTACAGGAAACCCGCAGGCGTCAAAATCAAGCAAACTTAAATCTTAGAAAAGACCCAGTGTGAAAGATTTGTCGATCGGGAAAATAGCACCAATACCCAACCACAGAGTTACAGCAGTTCCCAACAGGAAAACAGTAGTAGCAACAGGGCGGCGGAACGGATTTTGGAACTTGTTAACATTCTCGATGAACGGAATCAAAATCAAGCCAACGGGAACACCGGCCATGCAAGCAATACCCAACAATTTGTTAGGCAAAACGCGCAGGAGTTGGAACACAGGCCACAAATACCATTCCGGCAGAATTTCCAGCGGAGTAGCAAAAGGATTAGCAGGTTCGCCAACCAAAGCCGGGTCTAGTACAGCCAAACCCACGCACAGAGAAATCGTTCCCATGATGACTATAGGGAAAACGTAGAGCAAGTCATTAGGCCAAGCTGGTTCGCCGTAATAGTTGTGACCCATGCCCTTAGCGAGCTTAGCGCGGAGCGCGGGATCGCTCAAATCTGGTTTTTTGATAATAGACATAGTGAGAGTGTTCTCCTTTTAGTTTTACCCGGGCCTGGGATTCCGCTGTATTCGTTAGTTTGAATCAGCGGCGCGATCGCAGGAAGTATTAGCCGTAAATAAATATCATGAGTGATGAATTCTGAATTTTCAACTCACAATTGGGCGGGGGGGCAAAAAAAATACCGCCCCCACAACTCAAAACTTACAACGGGCCAGAGATACCTTGCTTGCGAATCATCAAGAAGTGAGCCAGCATGAAGACTACAATCAGCCAAGGCAACACAAAAGTGTGCAAGCTGTAGTAGCGAGTCAAAGTACCTTGACCGACGCTGACACCGCCACGCAGCAGTTCAACCATCAAAGAACCGACAAACGGGATAGCTTCGGGGACGCCGGAAACGATTTTAACTGCCCAGTAACCGATTTGATCCCAAGGCAGGGAATAGCCTGTCACGCCGAAAGAAACAGTGATGACTGCCAAGATTACTCCTGTCACCCAGGTTAATTCGCGGGGCTTTTTGAAGCCGCCTGTCAGATAAACCCGGAAGATGTGCAAAATCATCATCAGCACCATCATGCTGGCAGACCAGCGGTGAATGGAGCGGATCAGCCAGCCGAAGTTGACTTCAGTCATCAGGTATTGCACTGAAGAAAAAGCTTCTGCTACCGTGGGACGGTAATAGAAAGTCATGGCGAAGCCGGTGGCAAACTGGATCAGAAAGCAAACTAAAGTAATTCCGCCCAAGCAGTAGAAAATATTGACGTGCGGGGGTACATACTTTGTAGTGATGTCATCGGCGAGCGCCTGAATTTCCAGGCGTTCCTCAAACCACTGGTAGGTTTTTGAGTCGGTGATTTGTTTAGAAAACATGGAGCCAGAATTCCTAAAAGAATATTGCTGTGGTTGAGGTTCAGGGCAGCAGCCACAAGGTTTTTTGTCGCCCCGCGCCGAGCAGCTTGCTTTTACTAGCAAATGCCTGAGGCTATTTTTTAAATTTGGAGCTGACGAAAGGAACTCTCTTGTGCGATCGCCTGCAAGCCCTGGGAAACTAAGCGGTGGCTTGTCCCTACTCGCTGGCGTTGCCCGATCGAATTCCAGACTGTGATAAAAAATGTAACATAATTGCCGTGCAATTTTCACGCGGGCGATCGGTTTTTGGACACTTAAAAGGCTTTTTTAGGAATCTCAACATCCGCCCAAGCTACTATGCGGGGAGGGCTGAGCTACAGCAAGCAGTCCGAGCCGGAAACAGCTTTGCCGGGAGATCCCAAATTTCATCTCGATCGTAAAACTTTACCTTTTGGCCCCAAACGCCCTCATTGTCGATCGAGTAACCCGAACCGGTTCGATCGTACAATCGAATCTTGTTTTGTAGTCAGGACTGCAGTCCTTTCTAACAAAATCTGCTGGCTGCAACCTGCGTATTTTCGTAAAAAAATCCGGTGATTGCCCCTATCCGTAAAGTCCTATCACAATTGAAAAGAAAGCAAACTTTCCACAAAAACTGGCAGTATTGGCGAGAAAGGAGAGGGACGCGGCGGTATCGGAAAGGGAATTTCCGGCAGAGATGGCAAGGATGGAAAGTCTCGCGATGGCGGTGTAAACCCAGTCGAAACGATCGTGCAATCTGATAGACTCACATCCGTAACATTTTTAACGTCGGCGATTAAATCCGATCCGACAAATATCCGAGTTCCCCGTCTCATACCGTCATCATAAGATTCAAATCGGTAAGAGAAGAAGTTAGAACCATTACGATCTTGTACGAAACCAACGACTTGGATTTTGTCACCTTCTACCCGGTTAAAATCCTCAATAACGGCATGGCGACCTTCACCGCCATAGAAGAGGTAAGGGCGGGCATTGGACGAACCGAGAACAAATAAGTCGGCTCCATTTTGCCCGATTAAATAATCGATTTGTTCTCCTGTTGATGAAAAGCTGTAACCCGATATGGTGTCATTACCCGGCCCGCCAATCAGGGTGTCGCTACCTTCATTTCCCTCAAGCAAATCGTCTCCAGCATTGCCGTTAATGTAGTCATTATCTAAGTCACCTCTTAAAGTGTCGTTGCCAGCTTCTCCCAACACGAGATCGTTACCTTTGCCGCCCATTAGCAAGTCGTTGTGGAAGCCACCAAACAAGAGATCGTCTCCATCTCCTCCGATCGCCGTATCATTGCCTTGACCGCCGTAAAGACAGTCATTGCCAGCCCATCCCAAGATACTGTCGTTATTGTTTTCTCCTCTGATTAAATCCGCCCCTTCGCCACCCTCAAGAATATCATTCCCGGCACCTCCTTCAAGTTTGTCATCGCCTTCGCCACCGCTGAGACTGTCGTTACCAAAGTAGCCCAAAAGGCGATCGCTACCGCCTCCACCTACGAGACTATCATTTCCTTCTCCGCCATCTAAAGTGTCATTACCACCCAAACCAGATAGAGTATCATTGCCTGCCAGCCCACACAGGGAATCATCGCTAATTTCACCGGCTAGCAAATTATCGAGATTGTCACCGCATATAACTACCATAAACTTGTCCTCCTGAAAACTATTTCACAATTACAGTCACTCAATTTTAGATTTTAGATTTTAGATTTTAGATTTTTACCCTCCCCGCAATTTCAAATTTTGAATTTTGTATTTTGTAAGGACTTTAGTCCTGATATCAAATCTGTTAGCATCGGAATTATTCCTATCTCTCTTCTCGACATCTGCGTAAATCAGCGTCAATCCCTTGTCATCTGCGGTTAATACATTCTCTTTTCTTAACCGCAGATTAGGGCAGATAAACACAGATTAACGCAGATGAATTAGAGCGATTTAGGTTGCATCATCCGTGATTGTTGAACGAATTTCAGGGACACAGAATTTGCCTGTGTCCCTAATATTTTAACTGAAATTGACGATGGTAATTTGGTTAGCTGTCACGCTATTGATAGCAGCTAAAATTTCACCAGTTGCTGTCAATCTGATTAAAGTTGAATTGTTGCTAGGGATAATAGAAAGTTGCGAGAAGGTTAAATTGTCGGCAAGTGCGAGGAAGTCGATGCCGGCTTCAAAATCGAAAATGATATCGCTGCCCGAATTGGCTGAAATTAAGAAGCGATCGCTCCCATTTCCTCCTATCAAACTATCATCGCCGTTTTCACCGCTGAGAAAATCAGATCCGTTACCGCCCAGCAGAATATCGCTAGCTTGACCGCCGTAAAGACTGTCATTGCCTTCACCTCCACTCAAGCTATCTTGACCGCGATTTCCAAATAGGATATCTTCCCCATTATTGCCCAACAAATTATCGATTTGTTTGCCGCCGTAAACAGTGTCATCGCCGTCGCTACCGTCGAGGGAATCATTGCCTTGATTGCCGTGTATCCAGTCGTTGCCACCTAAACCGCTGAGAGTATCATTGCCGCGTTTGCCGGCCATTGTATCGCTGCCGCTGTCGCCGGAGAGGCTGTCGTCGCCGTCAGTTCCGGTGAGATTTGAGTTAGCTGCGATCGCATCTATTTCTCCTTCAATCACCGCAACCGCAGGTGTATCGGGCAATGTCGTTTGTTGAATTTTGGTATCTAAGGCAGTACCCGTATTTTCGGCAATAACTTGGGCGATCGATTTCGTACCTGTACCGACTGCTTTTAAGTCTTCAGAGGTTGCGCCTAGGGCTACTTTTTGGACGCGGGCAACTTCTCGGTTAATTGAAGCCGTTGCAGTGTTGGATACAACTTGGTCAATGCGCTGATTTGCTTCGGCCATTACCTTAGCTGCATCCGGGGCAATTTGCAACAATTGCTGAGTGTTTAAATCCGAGTCAAATTGTTGCGCTGCTGTGACGGCGCGATCGACAATTGTTGCTAACTGGTTTGGATCACTGAGATTGAGAGTAGTCCCCGATTGAATTTGTTGAACGATCGCACTTACAACTGCTTTTACGCTGTTGGTATTGTCCAGAATTGACCCACCGTCTATTAAAGCAGCAGTTTGGGTAATGACGTTTTGTACCTTGACCATTGCAGTCAAAGTTTCTACTCCACCCGCGATCGCGTTTTCGGTAGCAGCGATCGGATCTAAGTCAGTGATGTCAACATTAGCGGGAATTGAAAGAGCAGATTTGACGAGAGATTCGGCGCGAGCGCTCTCAATTCCCTTGTCAATTAAATCTGCTACTAAACTGGTTAACAAGGTGACAACAGTAGCGTAAGGCGGGGCAGTGACAGGCGTTTCCAAAGGCAAACCCGTAGCAGTATCAATGCCACCAAAAGCCACAATATTGCCTTCTTCCGGATCGAGTTCGCCGTTGCGATTTTTGTCAAAAATTTCCAAGGAAATATCGAGTTCGTATTCACCTTTTGGGCCAGTTGTTGCAGAAGGTTCGCTAGCATCAAGTTCGCCATTTTTGTTAGCGTCTAAGAAAACTGTAGCCCCAGCGATGTAGCCGTCAATAACAGAACCTCGACCTCGATTATAAAGATCGAAAAATGCTATATCCGATGCACCAGCAGCATCCCTTGCTGTTACTCGAATCCAGTAGTTGCGATTGCGCTGCAAGCTATCATCAACCCTGAAAGTACGGCTAGCCGGATCGAAACTCATGCCAGTTGGTAAGGGGCTAATGCGACTCCAACTTGTCGGAATTGGCGATCGTCCTCCGCTGACATTTCGCCACTCAAAGTTGGTGACATTTTCATACCAATCTGCTGTATAAGTTAAGGTATTGCCCGGATCGGGATCGATGAAAGTGTCGTTTTGAAAAGTAAACTGCAATTGAGGACTCGAACCCGGTTGCAAACTCAAACCTTGTTCCCGGAACGGAATATTTAAGACTGGCGGACGGTTGACAGGATTGAGAACATTGCGAAGATTTAAACGTCCTCCGCTAACAGTTCTTCCTGCGAGAGAAGGCAACGGGTCAACTGTTGAGAGAATAGAGTTTCTTAGTTGGGCGACAGTCAAGGTTGGATCTTGGGCTAACAGCAACGCCGCCGCACCTGCTACGTGGGGTGCTGCCATTGAAGTTCCGTCATAGAAACCGTAGTTATTACCGGGAACTGTGCTCAAAATGTTTCTTCCAGGCGCACCTAAGTCTACGGTACTGGCTCCAAAATTGGAGAAAAATGCTAGTTGGTCATTGCGATCTGTTGCTGCAACTGAAATAACATTGGGAAGGTCATAGTTAGCTGGGTAAGAAGGTCTGATGTCATTATTAGAGCTGTTATTACCTGCTGCTGCAACAAAGAGAACTCCTGCACTGTTAGCTTCACTGATAGCGTCAAATAAAGCTCTAGAGTCAGGAACATTCCAACTAGCATTAATGACATCTGCACCCTTAGTGGTAGCGTAATTAATCCCTCTGGTGATAGAGACTAAATCTGGTCTTATGCGACTGCCAATCTTCAAAGGTATCAAACTAACATTATGGTTAATTCCAGTAACGCCAATGCGGTTATTACCAATTGCACCAATGGTTCCAGCAATGTGGGTTCCGTGACCGAGATCGTCACTTGGATCGTTGTCGTTGTTATAAAGGTCATAGCCGCGAACATCGTCTGTGTAGCCGTTACCGTCGTTGTCAATACCATCGCCAGGAATTTCTCCCGAGTTAGTCCAAATATTGGCTATTAAATCTTCATGGTTGTAGTCTACGCCGCTGTCCGTAACTGCAACAATTATCCTTCTGTCACCTGTTTGACTATCCCAAGCTTCCGAGGCATCGATATCAGCATCTGATGTGCCTCCCTCTAATCCAGTATTATTTAAACCCCACAGTTCGCTAAATCTGGTATCGTTTGGTATGAAATCATAGGAACCTTGGTAATTCAGTTCTACTGCCTCTACGTTGGGATCTCGAGCTAAGTTTTCTTGAATTTGCAGCAAATCTAATTCTGAAGAAAATTTGACAATTCGCCACCGATCTAATGGACTGGGTGTGAAGTCAAATTGGGAGTTTGATGGTACTAGGTTTTCTAGCGCTATCTCTCCATTAGCTTGAAAATTGCCTAGAAAATCATTGCTTGCACCGGGTCTCAGTTTCACTAAAAGTTCGCCTGGTTTGTATTGTGAACCAGTGACAGGATCGATTGGTGGCAATTGACCGCCGTTATCATTCGATCGATCGTTATCAATAGAGACCGCGATCGCATCTGCTGCATTTAAACCGGAATAATTGCGATCGTTGCTGACAGCAGGTTTGGTAACAATCCTGTAAGTTTTATCACCGTCAACAACCTTGTCATCAACACCAGTTACCGTCACCGTTTGCGTTTGATTCCAATTAGCAAAGTTGAAGTTCAGCGATGGTGGAGAAATTATGCCTTCTACTGGATTGGAACTTTCTAAATCAATTCTGACATCAGCAGTTGGCGGAGTATTTAGTTTGACTGTAAATGTTGCTTTACCTCCCGCTTCTGTGGTGACTAATCCTGATGTCGGATCGACAGTAATGCCAGCAGGTATCGTCGGAGGCATGATTACCGGTAGCACCGACGGTGTTGGAGTTGGTGTTGGTGTTGGCGTCGGTGGAGTTGGCGGAGTTGGTGGAGTTGGCGGAGTTGGTGTCGGTGGAGTTGGCGGAGTTGGTGTCGGTGGAGTTGGCGGTGTCGGTGGAGTTGGCGGAGTTGGCGGAGTTGGTGGAGTTGGCGGAGTTGGTGTTGGTGGAGTTGGCGGAGTTGGCGGAGTTGGTGTTGGTGGAGTTGGCGGAGTTGGTGGAGTTGGCGGAGTTGGTGTCGGTGGAGTTGGCGTTGGCGGAGTTGGCGGAGTTGGTGTTGGCGTCGGCGTTATATCGTTATCAGTAATGGCGACAGTGACAGGGACGATCGCAATTCCGCTATATTTCGCGTCGGTACTTGTTACCGCGTGATTGATTGTGCCAGTGTGAGTACCTTCTACAACTGTGTCATCCGTCGTACTCACAGTTACAGTTTGGGCAATATTCCAATTAGTGCTGTCGAAGCTAATGGGGGCGATCGCACTTATTTGATTTCCCCCGTCAAAGCTGACTGTTACCTGCGCTGTTGGCTGCGAATTTAGCTGAAGTGTATAACTTCCCGTTGCACCGCCTTCTACTGCTGTGGTACTGGCGGGATTAACGGTAACGCCGACTGTATCGCTGTCGCTGTTAGTAACGCTGACATCCGAGGGATTGAAATTGTTGTAATTGCTGTCTGTACTAACAGCAGCCTCAGTAACAATAGTGTAAGCAATATCGCCGTCAGCGATATTGTCGCCAACACCTGTCACCGTTACCGTCTGCGCCTGATTCCAGTTATTAGGAGTGAAACTTAAAGTATTAGTAGAAACTGTTCCCTCAGCAGGATTGGAACTGCTTAAAGCTACCGTAACAGGTGCCGTAGGTTGAGTATTGAGGACAACACTGAAGTTAGCCGTGCCTCCCGCTTCTGTTGTAGTTAATCCTGCTGTGGGATTAACGGTAATGCCGGGAGTTTCGTTGTCGCTATTCGTAACGCTGACATCGGCAGCACTGAAATTGCTGTAATTGCTGTCTGTACTAACAGCCGCAGCGGTGACAATATTGTAAGTTTGATTGCCGTCAGCAATATTGTCGTCAACGCCAGTAATAGTTACAGTTTGCGGCGCACTCCAATTGGCGGGAGTGAATGTCAGCGAGGGTGTAGAAACTGTTCCCTCGGCAATATTGGAACTGCTTAAGCCAACAGTCACGTTAGCAGTTGGTTGAGAGTTGAGTTGGACAGTAAATGTTGCTGTTCCTCCTGCTTCTGTTGTAATTAATCCGCTAACGGGATTGACTGCAATTCCAGCAGTGTCGTCATTAATAATCGTAGTTGTAGCAGTAGCAGTACCAAGTGTCGAACTGCCGCCGGGAAGACCGCCATCAGGCAAGGTGACGGGATTTGATAGAGTGACGGTAATAGTTTCGTCTGGTTCAACGCTACCATCACCCAACACATCTAGGGTGACAGTTTTCGATGTTTCGCCAGAGGCAAAATTAATCAGGCCAGTCGTACTTGTTGCGCCAGAAGTGCCGATATTATTGTAATCGCTGCCGTTGGTTGCAGTGCCACCAATTGCATAATTGACAGTACCTCCTGAATCAGTACCGCCAGTGCGACTGACAGTAAATATCAAAGGTGTAGTTCCCGAATTTCCTTCAGAAATAGTACCTGCGCTAGCAGCAACTGTGTAAATAATCGGATCGTTAGCAGGAATTGTTAAGGTAGTTTCAGAGATTGTACCTGCAAACCCTCCCCCTCCCGGACTCGTACCAAAACTCAAGACAACTGCTTCATCCCATTCTGCAAGGTTGTCGGGTTTGATAGTGACAGCTAGATTTTGAGTGGAACTGCCGCTACCTGCGGGGAAAGTAAGGGTATTAGTAGAAAGAGTATAGTCAGAACCTTGAAAAGCTTTTACGGTACCAGCAGGAACATCTAAAACAGTTGCGATCGGTACAATCAAGTCTGTAAATCGTAAACCGTCTTCGACATTCACAGGAATATTAACAGTCGCATCTGCGTCTCCTTCAAGGCTGCTGTACGCAGAATTAGCAAAACTTGCTTTCAATAGCACATTCAACAGAATGGAAACTCTGTTACTGTTGGTATTTGCGACAGCAATATCTGGTCTGGTATCAGAGTTAAAATCTCCAACCACGATCGCGCTAGGACTGGTTCCCCCAGTATTATAATTAAACGGCCCGTTAAACGTTCCTTGACCGGTGCCAGTTAAAATTGAAACATCATTAGAACTGACGTTCGCTACAGCTAAATCGGGTTGACCGTCAGCATTGAAATCACCAACGGCAATATCCTCAGGACTTAACCCAACATTAAAGTTAGCAGGATTGCTAAAAGTGCCTTGGCCTGTCCCTGATAAAATTGATACGTTCTGATTGCCTGCATTGGCTACAGCCAGATCGGATCTGCCATCAGCATTAAAATCTCCAACTGCGATCGCGCTGGGACTTGTGCCGACATTCAAGTTGGTGGGATTGCCAAAAGTGCCTTGGCCCGTACCGAAAAAAATAGAAACGCTGTTAGCCGGATTCCTGTTAGTGGCAACAACATCGAGATTGTTGTCGCCGTTAAAATCTCCGATCGCGATCGCTAAGGGGCTGATTGCAGTCCCCACATTGTTAAACTCACCAAAAGTTCCTTGATTATTGCCTAAAGCAATAGAAACTTGGTTCTCTTCTGCCACAACTAAGTCAGCGAAGGTGTCTTGATTAAAATCTCCCGCAGCGATCGCCTCTTTAGTGATGCCCGGGCCAAAGTTGTTAGGATTGCTAAAGTTGCCTTGGCCTGTCCCTAAAAAGACATAAACTCCTCCTCCTATATCGCCGCCAATTGCTACCGATACAGCTAAATCGGGAAGCGAATCCCCATTAAAATTGCCGGCAACAATACCGCTGGGAGATCCTCCACTCCCCAAGGTCAAGTTAGTAGCAGTTCCAAAATTACCTTGACCTGTTCCCAACAAGATCGACACACTGTCAGAACTTCTGTTAGCTACGGCTAAATCGAGACGGCCATCTCCGTTAAAGTCCTGGCTAACAATAGCTGTAGGGAGATTTCCTGTTGTCAAGCCAGTAGGTGTTTGTTTAAACGTATTGAGAACGTGGCCGTAAGCTGCGATCGCTTCTGGCCCAAATGCAATGCCAGCTTTGATTGTCCCCGCTGTCACTGTTAATTCCCAGTCGCCGCCAGCTTCTGCACAACCGGTCAGATTCTCAGAAGCAGCAACACTTGCCCCTGTTAGTTGACTCAGGCTGTTTACAAATGCTTTGCCTATATTTCCTTGGCCAACATTGCAGCCGTAGAGGAGAATTTCGGCATTTGGTGTCAGCGATCGCGCCCATGCTTGGACTGCTTGCACGAAATTACCGGCGCGATCACTCAACTTTTCCCAACTCAATTCAACGTTCCCCAGTTGCACGCAACCGGGTTGCCCGTGGGCAATAATGTGAATTACTGAAAATTTCCTTCCCTGCAAAGCTTCGGAAATTTGTTCCAGGCTGTTGCGGTTTGACTCTAATTGAATTACCTCGGTTTCAGGGATAACGCCGTCGATTAAGATTTGAGGGTCGGGGACGGCAGCATCGATAAATGCGATCGCTTTTGTGGAAAGTGGAGTTAGTGAGTTTAACATGACGCACCTGCTAAAATTAAAATAGGATATTAGGATACCCTATGACTTATGTTTTTTTTTAGCAGCTATCCAAAAAATATTTGTTTGTCCCATTTTCGTTATCAAAAATTTATATAACTTTTGATAACTTAACCAACTATATAATCATTAATTTTTAACGTATCGATGATGTACGGATGCCAGTAAATCTTGTTGCATCCAGACAGATAGTCCTGGACGCACTCCGAGACAGAGAAACCGGGTTTTTTACCGAATCGGCGGGTGAGAACGGGTCTTTTCGTACATCAAACCCGGTTTCTCGACTCCGATGCCTAAGTCCTAATCGAGATACTCAGGTGGTGCTTTAGTATCTCTGCGGAGAGTCGAACCAGGTTTACAAGCAATCCCTCGCAGGTGGCGCCAGCCCAGGGCGCAAGCGAATCGCGCCCTATTCCTGAGACGATCGCGTAATATCATCGACGACCGATCGCTTATATTTATTTACAAGTGGCAGCGGGAGGCTCGCGATCGTTCACAAGGCGAGTTAAATCTGCAACAGCGTTCCCAACGTACAAACGTAAAATACATAAAATGTAATACTTACTGGTATTTTACGGAACAATCATGCACAGACGAGTTTTCGAGATTGCGATTTTACTTGTCCTCCAAGTCGTCCTGGTTCTAGGTGGGTGGGCGCAGCCTGCCGCGGCGCTGACTCCTGAACAGCAGCTATTGAGCGAAGCTTGGCGAATTGTCAATCGCTCTTATGTGGACGACAGCTTCAACTCTCAAAACTGGTGGTCGATTCGCCAAAAAGCTGTCAAGGAACCGCTTAACGACAGACAGCAGACTTACACGGCTATTCAGGGGATGCTGGCGAAACTCGACGACCCCTTCACTCGACTACTGAAACCCGAACAGTACCGCAGTTTGCAGGTCAACACTTCGGGAGAATTGACGGGAGTGGGGCTGCAAATTGCGATCGACCCCCAGACAAATACCCTGACAGTGGTGGCTCCTTTGGCCGGCTCACCGGCGGATAAAGCTGGCATCCAACCCCTCGATCGCATTCTGAAAATAGACGGCACTCCTACCTCAGAATTGAGCCTAGACGAGGCTGCAACTCGAATGCGCGGCCGCATCGGCACTGCCGTTACCTTGACCTTGGGGCGCGAGGGAAGGGACGTTGCTGAGGACATTGAGCTAGTGCGCGATCGCATTGCTCTGAATCCGGTTTACGCCGAATTGCAATCGGCCTCGGAGAATTTGCCGCTGGGCTACATTCGCTTGAGTCAATTCAGCGCTAACGCCACTGAGGAAGTCGCTCACGCGATCGACCGCTTGGAAAAACAAGGAGCCGCGGCCTACATTCTCGACCTACGAAACAACCCGGGCGGACTGTTGCAAGCAGGGATTGAAATTGCCCGCTTGTGGCTCGATTCTGGGACGATCGTCTACACGGTGAACAGACAGGGCATTCTCGGCAGTTTTGAAGCCTCTGGACAAGCCCTAACTAACGATCCACTGATTGTTTTGGTGAACAAGGGAACTGCCAGTGCTAGCGAAATTTTGGCGGGTGCGCTGCAAGATAACGGCAGAGCTCAACTGGTAGGAGAAAAGACTTTTGGCAAAGGACTGATTCAGTCGCTGTTTGATTTGTCTGACGGTTCTGGGTTGGCCGTGACTGTTGCTAAGTACGAGACACCTAACCATAAAGATATTAACAAGCTGGGGATTTCGCCCGATCGCGTAGTGCCTTTGGAACCCATCGCGCGCGATGAAATCGGCACCGCAGCAGACTTGCAATATCAAGCTGCACTGCAACTACTGAAAGAAAAAACCGTGCTGGCAAAGTCAGTATAAGCCGGAGTTTGAAGTTTTGAGATTGCAACAGGTAACAATACGCAGGTCTGTCTGTCTCTGCGTTTCGTTCCCCAGGACAGACAAGAATCATCCTAAAAACTCTTTAAGTCAAAAGTGATATCACGTCCGACAGATCCATCTGTCATTGTTCGCTGTGCGAAGCAATGACATAAAAGAATGATGCACATCGGACGTGATATCAAAACCCAAAACAGCCGTTCCCTTAAGGTTGCGGGGTTGATTCCTCGGCTTCGGGTACATCGGCTTCTTGCAAAATGACCTGACGCTGCTGCGGGTCAGCTTGGTTGCTTTGCTCTTGCATCACAGTTTTAGCAAGACTAGGGTCAAAGTAGCGGTTAAAGTCCGATCGCGACTGATTTACTCGCCCTTGGGTAAGATTGACTTCTGCTTGGATTTCGTGCAATTTTTCTTGCACCGCCCGGTAGTGAGGCCAAAGCTGAAGCAAAGCAGAAGTGGCACAGACTGAAAGTACCATGTTGACTGCCAACTTGACGCCTGTTTCGGCCGCGAGGGTTTGGTGAGGGTAGGAACGCTGGCGGCTGCTGCTGCGACGAGGAGTAACCCGAGGGGAGTTTTTTACAGGACGCAGTGGGGTAACGGTGGGTTGAATCGCTTGCATAATTTTTTTTCAAATACCTGAGACTGACGTTTTAGAGTTCACAAGAGCAAATTCTGAGCTTAACGCACACTCGCCGCTGTTTGTCAGGGTGCTGACAGCCAAAATTGTTGAGACAAAGGTGACGCCTTAAGACGGAATTTTCCCATAAAAATGCCTGCCCTTGCAGTCTCGTCTTGCGGAACACAAACAATCTACTGCACTGGGGCAGCAATTGTCTGTATCTGTAATGCGAGAGATCTAACTGCTCAGGCAGGCGTTTTGCGGTTCGCAACTGGTGTCTGGAAACTATTTGTAAAGTTCAGTTGACAACCGGAAAGCCAAGATTCCGGGAATCAAAGCAATTACGAGCGCTACGTAGACTTGGGTATCTGTTAAAGACATATTCGCAAAACTCCTTTTCGCGGGCACGAGCTTTCACCAATTTGAGACAAATTGGCGCTTTTGGGAATCATTTGTTACAACTTGCAACACAAATGCTGCCTCCGGGGAGGAGTTGCCTAGTAGCGCAATGGCGCAGTGGCGGTGTTTTTGAGTGTCGGAGGGGGAGAATTTTTCCTTGTTTCCTGGGACTGCTTCCTTGGGACGTTGTTCGGACGATCGCCTCCCACAGAATTACCGCGTTAGGTTAAGATTTAAGTGAAGGTGACACTAATGTTAGACAGAGCGGGTAATTTGCGCTGCGCTCGACCCTTGCCAATCTTAGGTGCACAAAATAGTTAATGATAGATCAATTTCTCGACGCTTCACCCAATTTTGGAGTTGACGGCTTTTTATTATTGTTGGTTTTGGTGGCTTTGGAGGCTGTACTTTCGGCTGACAACGCGATCGCCCTGGCCTCTATTTCTAAAGGTTTGGAAGATGCCAAGGATCAGCAAAGAGCTCTCAACTTGGGTTTGATAATTGCTTTTGTACTGCGGATCGCCCTCATTTTAACTGCTACTTGGGTGATCCAATACTGGCAGTTTGAACTGCTTGGTGCTCTCTACCTGCTTTGGCTTGTTTTCCAACATTTTACTTCAGATACAGACTCCGAAGGAGAACATCACGGGCCCAGATTTGCCTCTGTGTGGCAAGCAATTCCCATGATTGCTTTTACGGATTTAGCGTTTTCATTGGATAGCGTTACTACTGCGATCGCTGTGTCTGACAACACTTTTATCGTCGTAACAGGCGCTACTATTGGAATTATTGCCCTGCGATTCATGGCCGGATTGTTCATCCGCTGGCTGGATGAGTTCGTTCACCTAGAAAGTGCTGGTTACATCACAGTTGGGTTCGTGGGAATGCGGTTGTTGGTGAAAGTAATTAATCCCGATTTAGTTCCTCCGCAATGGCTGCTAGTTTCCAGTATCGTCTTGATGTTTGTCTGGGGATTTTCTAAGCGTACTCCTGAGTCAGTCGAGATTGCAAAATCTCTAGAAATGGCTCTGAATCAGCCGGATTCAGAAGTTTCTGTGCGAGAAGCGCAAGGACAGAAGTCCGAAAATTAACATACTTTCATTTGAATAAAATTAGCTTAAATCTGTCAAACCAACAAGATTGAAGGCTGGTCAAAACGTGCAAAAGCCTTTCATCCCGGTGACTTTAGTCCGGGGATGAAAGGCTTTTATTTTGTAATATTGTTTCCTTCACTAGCCGATCGAACTCATGGGAGTACAATTAAGCCTATGGTTCGGCAGTTATCAAAATCAGACTCAGCAATGGTTAGACTGGTGGGATAGGGAGGCGAATTGGTTGCTGAGGGGGTTGGCGGCATATTGGCGATCGATCCGGATCAGATTTGAGCCTTGCTGGTGGCTGTATTTCTTGAGGAGAGGGAAAGAGGGCGAGTGATTGGAAGGAGTTGCAGGCGATCGCATTTCACCTGTCGGGAAAAAATGTAGCCTTCCTGCTGAGTGGCTGCCAGAAAAATTCGCAATGCACCAGAAATCTGAGTCAATCCACTCCAAGAGGGATGTGATACGTCAGTCACCTACAAGTTCCATAGGAATCAATACAGGATTACGGCTCTTCCGAATTCTCTCAGATCCGCCAAGACTAAGATTTTGTTCCGCTTTAATAACCCTAAGCTGCGCCATTTTATGATGATATCGGCGAAACTTATCCTTTAACTGTCGATCAATAATAGTTATTTGAAACTGGGCATCCTGGGTGCTAGACAACATTTCAGGTTTTATTTCAATATCATTAGCGCCAATAAAAGTGTTCACAAGAACCTGAAAGGTCAAGGGTTTTTTATGGTCAAGATGGCTCTCATAGATAGCTACCTTATCACCAGTAAGATCGCATTCAACTCTTCCCTCCCGATCAGCACACTTTTCAAAGAATCTTTTTTTAGTTAACCGCAGATCATCTTGAACAGCGGCACGGCAGGCTTCTAAAAAATCTTGCTCAATAGACTTTACTTTAGCAGAAATCGCTGTGCGATAAGAAAAATCCGTTCGAGAGCCATCTGTTCTTTCTATCCAAAAGCAACTTGTCGGCATATCTGTTCTATATTTGTACAAACGTTTTACACCACATCCAATCTTTTTATCTGCTTCAGGATGGCGCTCCAGAAGAGCTAGTAACATCTCGTGATCATCACCTGCTATGGTTTGACCATTTCGATAGCGCTCCAACATATTTTTGAAGTGCTCAATAGCATCTTTCTGGAATTTGAACTCTATTCCATTGAGAACAATTGCTTGCCTTGCCATTTAAACTCCCTACCAGTTTTATATGAGGTATAACTTAAATTGTATCGTAGATGTGGTACCATAGAGCATAATAAGCGATATCTGCAAGAGATAGGAGTTCACAAAGTCCCTGCTTATCTTTCCTAACCTCAATTCTCGAATGTCGAATGTCTAGACGCGATAATTTACACTTCTCCCTACGTCGTACCCTCGAAAAAGACGGGTGGACAATTACGGACGATCCTTTAGTCTTAGTGTTAGAGCAGACACTTTTGAAAGCCGACTTAGGAGCCGAAAAGTTTTTTACGGCCGAAAAAGAAGGGCATAAAATCGCTGTTGAAATCAAAGACTTCGATTCAGCCTCAGTCATCAGCGAACTGGAAAAAACGATGGGACAGCTTCAGCTTTACCAATGGGCATTGGAAGGCCAAGAACCGGAGCGTCAGTTGTTTTTAGCTGTGAGCCAAGCCATCTACATTAAACACTTTCAAAAACCGATTTTTCAGTTAGCCGTCCAGCGAAATAAAATCAACTTATTAGTTTACGAACCAAGTCAAGAGGTGATTCTCCAATGGATAACTCACTAAGCTATGCAGACATCCTCAAAAAAACCCTGCAAGAAGCAACTCGCGCCCAACCCCGTTTACAAGCGATCCAGCTTTACCCCGTCTGTGATGTCGATTCTGGTCACTTTCTGATTCTGGCTACAGGCTGGGATAAACAGCGCTGGATTGACACGATTCTGTTTCATGCTCGTTTAGTCGATAATCAAGTTGTAATTGAAGAAGATAACTTCGAGGAAGGTCTCAGCCAAGCGCTGATTGCAGCGGGTATAAAAGCAGAGGATATCGTGACTAGCCCCTTCCCTGACAACAGCGATAGACAGAAAACCTATCAGACAGTATAAGGAAGAAGGAAGAGGGGGAGACTGAGAGACGAGAAGAGTGGGAGGATTTTTTCCCAATTAGCAATTAGCAATTAGTCATTAGCTATGGCTTAGGCTTACCGACAAAGAAAGCTAAGGGAGAATTATCACCACAAGATAACCGAACTTTAGAACCAATGGGAAAAACATTTCCTGTGGTTGTAAGTGCATATAACTTTTCGCCTGAAGGAGTCTTTAAACAATAACGATTTTCTCTGCCTAAAAATTGGCGATCGCAAACCACAACAGCCGAATCTTCATCTAAGTATAAACTTAAGTCTTCCTGCCGAATCATCAATTCGCCTTCAGTAGAAACATCACAAGGAACTTTTACCAATGAATCTCCTTTAACAGCAAAACAACCTACTTCTGTTTCCCAAAAATCCTGCTTTAGCGATGCAGAAACAAAATTTGCTTGCGTCACAAACTCAGCCACAAATCGAGATGCTGGTTCTTGATAAACTTCCTCTGGAGTGCCAAACTGTTCTAATTTGCCTTGACGCATCACCGCTACCCAATCTGAAATCGAAAGTGCTTCTTCGCGATCGTGCGTGACAAATACACCAGAGGTTCCCGTTGCTTTCAGAATCTCGCGGACTTCCTGACGCAATCTTAACCGTACTTGTACATCTAAATTACTCAACGGTTCATCTAGTAAAATAATCGCAGGTCGAGGGGCTAAAGCACGGGCCAGGGCCACTCGCTGTTGCTGACCCCCGGATAATTCATGGGGATAACGATTTTCCAATCCTTCTAATCCCACCAGCGCTAATGCTTCCGTGACACCTTTCTGAATATTATGCTTTGACTCTTTTCCTTGATGCGTCAAGCCAAAAGCTACATTTTTCGCGACTGTCAAATGGGGGAATAGTGCATAGTCTTGAAACACCATACCAATGTCTCGCTGTTCAGGCGCGACTGACATATTAACACTGGCTACAGTTTTTCCTGCTAGAGCGATCGTCCCTGCTTGTAGCTGTTCAAAACCAGCAATTAACCGCAGCAACGTTGTTTTCCCACAACCCGATGGCCCCAACAACCCCAGTATATCTCCTTGATGTAAGGTCAGGGTGACAGATGCCACCGCAGGTGATGCTGCTTGGGAATACTGTTTTGTTACACCATCCAAATGCAGAATTATCGATCGAGCCATTATTGCTATAAATAATCAACAACTTACTATTCTACAATATACCAGTTTAGTGAGATTAATTATCATAAAGGCTTGACAAATGTTTACACATACTGGTAAAGTAGCAAGCTAGACTTTTTACTAGCAATGAAAAATTCCCAAAAATCACTACAAAAAACAGCAATTAGGACAATCCAATGGCGATCGACCTTACGCGGCTTATCCGCTAGTGGGTGGACGCTTGCGGTTATTGCTTTAGCATTGCCGATCGCCATACCAGTTTTCAGTGTCTTATCCAGTATCTTTGTCGAAGCTAAAGATACATGGCAACATTTAACCGATACAGTTTTAACCCGTTATATCATCAACTCTTTATTGTTAATGATCGGTGTAGGCTTTGGTGTTGTCGTGATTGGCGTAGGATGTGCGTGGCTAGTAACAATGTGTCGCTTTCGGGCCAGTCGCGTATTTGAATGGGCATTACTGTTACCCTTAGCGGCCCCAGCTTATGTCCTAGCTTATATTTATACAGACTTTTTAGAATTTTCCGGCCCAGTTCAAACTGCTGTGCGTTATATTTTTGGCTGGAGTTATGGAGACTATTGGTTTCCTAATGTGCGATCGCTCCCTGGAGCAATCTTAATGCTAATCTTAGTTTTGTATCCCTACGTCTACCTATTAACACGAGTTGCATTTTTGGAGCAATCCACTTGTACCCTAGAAGCTAGTAGAATACTTGGCTGTAGTCCTTGGCGGAGTTTTATTACCGTTGCCTTACCAATGGCAAGACCCGCAATTGTAGCAGGTTTAGCACTGGCTTTGATGGAAACTCTCAACGATTATGGAACTGTTCAGTATTTTGGAGTTGATACATTCACCACAGGTATTTATCGGACTTGGTTTGGCATGGGAGAACGAATTGCAGCCAATCAATTAGCTGCCCTGTTATTATTATTTGTTCTGGGTCTAATTTTACTAGAACGCTGGTCTCGCAGTCGGACTAAATATTATCAAGCTAGCAGTCGCTATCGCCAACTACAAACTTATCAACTTAAAGGAATTCGGGAAAATTTAGCAGTAATTGCTTGTTTGATGCCCCTGTTTTTTGGTTTTTTATTGCCAGCCGGTCTTTTAGTCAAGTTGACCTTAGCTAATTGGCAACTCACTTTAGATGAACGCTTTTGGATCTTTGCCCGTCATAGTTTAATTTTGGCAACCCTGACAGCTATTTTAGCCGTAATTATTGCTTTGATTATGGCTTATGGCTTACGGTTATATCCTAATTTAGGAGTGCAGTTAGGAACGAGAGTTGCGGCAATGGGCTATGCTGTACCTGGTTCTGTGATTGCAGTGGGGATTATGGTTCCCATTGGAAAATTTGACAATCTATTTGATAGTTGGATGCGTCAAAACTGGGAAATTTCTACAGGCTTGCTGTTAAGCGGTACGATCGCAGCTTTGGTATTTGCTTATATAGTTCGCTTCCTTGCTGTTTCTTTAAATGCGGTGGAGTCAAGTTTGGGCAAAATCAAGCCTAATTTAGATGATGCGGCGAGAAGTTTGGGTTATAGCCCGATGCAAACTTTAGTTACAGTTCATACACCAATGATGACGGGAGGTCTACTAACTGCCATGATGTTAGTATTCGTTGATGTAATGAAAGAGTTACCTGCTACTATAATTATTAGACCTTTTAACTTTGATACTTTGGCGGTGCGAACTTATCAACTTGCCTCAGATGAACGATTGGCTGAAGCTTCTGGCCCAGCATTGGCAATTGTTTTAGTGGGGATGTTACCCGTTATTTTATTAAGTTGGAAAATTGCGCGATCGCGCAAGTCTTCAACACTATAACCGCCAAATGTCTTCCCTGCTTGCAGAGGTGATTGCGTCTTTTAAAGCTATACGCCGACAGGGGTTTCAACCCCTGTCTCATAGCGAAAGTCGTCTGAAGACGACTATACAGCTAGGATTTCAGTCGGTTTCAACTGAGTTTAGCTATAAGAGGGGGAATTTATTCCCTGGCGGGTTTCAGGAGAATGTATCAACCCTTCTTCCCTCTTCCTTTTTCCTTCATAAATCAAGATGATTAATAAAATTTCAGCAATGTTTACCCGCACTACTGGCACAATTTCCTTGTTACTGCTTACTATTTTTGTCACCTTTGGATGCCAAAAACAGGTGGCTGGTCCCCTCGAAACATTACAAAAAACTAAGCAATGTCCAGGATGTGACCTGGCTGATACCAAGTTAAGTGACATTGATTTAACAAGCGCTAATCTCAATGGTGCTAAGTTGGAAGGTGCAATGCTAGAAAAGGTCAAACTTAATGAAGCCTTACTCGATAGCGTCAATCTCAAAGGTGCAAATTTAAAAGGTGCTTCTCTGGAAAAAGCAGGTTTATTTTCTGCCGATCTCACAAATGCTGATTTGAGTAATGCAAATCTCAAGGGGGCTTTTTTGCGAGGGGCCAAACTGAATAATGCCAATCTTAGTAATGCCGATTTAAGTGAAACTGACTTAAATAGTGCTGATTTGACAGGGGCAAACCTGACAGGGGCAAACCTGACAGGCGCTATAATGCCGGATGGTAAAATTAAAAATTAAAGTTGATGGGATTCGGCGGTTGAAACCGCCGAATCACAAAGAGTAGCTTCTTGTTCAAAAAGCCTCTATTTCCATCCTGCGCGATCGGCAACCTTTAAAGCTTCGGGGTTATTTTTCCCATACACATCAGGGTTGAGAGGGTCAGATTTGAATGTACCAAAACTTGCCACTACAGGATCGATCGCCACACCTGAAATCACAGGGTATTCGTTATTACTCCTAGCAAAAATTTGTTGCGCTTCGCGACTGGCTAGGTGTTCCAAGAATTTGATCGCGCCTGCTTTGTTACGGGAGGTTTTGACTACACCCCCACCACTAATGTTGACGTGGGTACCGCGATCGCGCTGGTTGGGGAAAAATACACCTACTTTCGCCGCGATCGCTTTTTCTGCTGTATCTTTCGATTTCATTAAGCGAGCTACATAATAGGTATTAACAATGGCAATATCGCCTACCCCATCAGCAACAGCCTTGATTTGCGCCGTATCATTTCCCTCTGGAGGACGCGCAAAATTAGCCACCAATCCTCGTGCCCAAGCTTCTGTTTTTTGAGCTCCATGAGCGGCTAACATAGCCCCAACCAGAGACTGATTATAGATATTAGTGGACGATCGCACTAAAACTTTGCCTTTCCAGCGAGGTTCTGTCAGCGCCTCATAGGTTGACAATTGGGCAGGGTTCACCTTGCTTTTGTTATAAACAATCACCCGGGCCCGGCGCGATAGACCAAACCAGAAACCTTGAGGATCTCGCAAACTTGCTGGAATTGCCGATGTCAGGACTGTTGAAGAAACAGGTTGCAGAATACCTGCTTGTTTGGCCCGCCACAAACGTCCACCATCCACCGTGATGAAAACATCAGCAGGGCTATTTGCACCTTCACTTCTGATCCGTTCAATTAGTTGGTCAGCATCCGCTTCAACGAGGTTAACCTTGATCCCAGTTTTTTTGGTGAAGCTTTGGTACAACTCATTATCAGTGTCGTAGTGACGTGCTGAATAAAGGTTGAGAGTGCCGGTTTGGGCTGCGACAGGGGCTTTTTTGGTTAGTTCCCCCACGGCCACGACAGCCATTGCTGTACCACTGGCAAGAAAAATACGCCGAGAAATGCTCATTGTTCTATAATGATAGATTTTTTCATCTGGTATTTGACACGATGGTGTATCTACAGCCATCTATAGTCATTGCTTTACTATATTAATGCAAGTAATTCTTATTTGATGATCAAAAGCGTAACTATTTTAGGGCTGACGCACTCGTGGTCAGAAATCCAGTCTCGACTTCGCTCAACCGGCGGTCTTTTTTACGACAAGACTTTGTGGTAGCCCGCAGATTAGGTAAAAAATTGACCTTGCACAATTTGAGGATGATTATTGTAGGGTGTCCCGCCTGCTCTGAAAATACACGCCTTCGGACTCATGGGCCCATCCGCAAAAAAAATCAAAATCATGCCGCTATTATGCAACGTCAAAAAATTTGCTTATGAAGGTTTTGATGCGTCCAGGAGTGTATTTATGACACAGATTTTTGCTGATTAGGTATCACAACAGTTGTTTGCAATAGACATCTCCAAAAACTCCCCAGCCGTATCCCCTATAGGTTTCTGACTGTCTGCCATCAAAGGGCAGACAGTGCTTTTACTAATTGTGAGCGACAACAACTTTTAGAGGTTTTATTACTGGAGTTTAGACTAAGACAGAATAAAGAGGCGCATTACTGTAGATTGAATGCACTAAAAGATGAGCGATCGAAAACTTCGGATTAGGGGAACTTTT
>NZ_JAUBRB010000109.1:0-6553 GCF_036701585.1 Microcoleus sp. POL10_C6
TATATTTAACTCACCTTGAATATATCGATCGCTCCTGCTAGTGGTCTGCGATCAATTATTCAGCAAACCCTAGTTAAGAATCAGATTCTTGTTTCACCGCAGATGCACGCAGATAAACGCGGATTTAAGGTTTATCTGCGAGGGACGCAAGTTTATTTTTGCTTAGCCGCAGCTTTTTTCTTGGCTTCTTTTTCTGCTTTTTTAGCTGCTTTTTCTGCTTCAAGTTTGGCTAACTTGGCTAGCTCTTTTTCTTCAGCTATTTTATCGAGATAGTAGTGGTAATCTCCCAAATAAGGGCGAAACTCTCCGTCTCGAATCTCGACTATTTTGTTAGCGACTTGGGAGATGAAATAGCGATCGTGCGAAACGATAATTACGGTACCGTCATAATTCTGAATCGCCTCTTCCATCATCTCTTTCGCCGGAATGTCGAGGTGATTTGTCGGTTCGTCCAAAATCAGCAAATTCACGGGAGTCAACAGCATTTTTGCCAAAGCTAGGCGGGCTTTTTCGCCGCCGCTTAAAGCGCCAACCTGTTTGAATACTGTCTCGCCCGTAAATAAGAAACGGCCCAACAAAGTCCGAACTTCTTCATTTTTCCAGTCGGGAACTTCGTCGTGAATGGTTTGCATCACGGTTTTATTCAAATCTAAGGCCTCTGCCTGATTCTGTTCAAAGTAACCGGGGATGACGTTGTGACCTCCCAATTTGACCGTACCTTCAGTCGGCTTTTCCAAGCCCATAATCATCCGCAGCAGGGTGGATTTGCCCGCGCCGTTGGGGCCGAGAAAGGCAATGCGATCGCCCCTTTCAATTAATAAGTCGGCTCCCAAAAATAGGATTTTTTCGCCGTAGGTGTGTACCAAATCTTCAATTATTGCTACTTCGCGACCGCTGCGGGGTGCGGGGGGAAAGCGGAAATGCAAAGTTTTTAATCCGCCGGTGGGGGCTTCGATGCGTTCGATTTTGTCTAACTGTTTCTCGCGGCTTTTGGCTTGGGTGCTGCGAGTGGCGCTGGCGCGGAATTTTTCAACGAATGCTTGCTGTTTTTCGAGTTCTTTTTGCTGGCTTTCGTAGGCGCTGAGTTGGGCTTCTCTGGCTTCTGCTTTTTGCAGCAGGTAGGAGGAGTAGTTGCCGAGGTAGGTGCTGGAAACACCGCGTTCGGTTTCGACGATTTGCGTGCAGAGCCGATCGAGAAATTCCCGGTCATGGGATACGATTACCATCGGGGTTATTAGCCCTTTCAGGTAAACTTCCAGCCATTCGATGGTTTCTAAGTCGAGGTGGTTAGTAGGTTCGTCTAGCAGCAGGATGTCGGGTTTTTGCAGGAGAATTTTGCCTAAACTCATCCGCATTTGCCAGCCACCGCTGAAGGCGCTGACTAATCGATCGCCGTCTTCGGGTTCAAATCCGATTTCGGGCAGAATTTTCTCGATTTGGGCTTCTAAACCGTAGCCGTTTAAGCCTTCAAATTGCCGTTGCAGCCGATCCATTTTGTGGATCAGTTCGTCGAGATTTTCTGGGGTGGAGGCTTCCAAGTCTCGATGCACTTGCATCAGGGTTTCGTGGACTTCGTTGGCTTCGCTGAAGGCGCGCCAAAATTCTTCTCTGACGGTGCGAGTCGGATCTACTTCAAATTCTTGGGAGAGGTAGGCGATGTGGAGGCTGGCGGGGCGAATGACTTCGCCTGCGGTGGGTTCGATTTCGCCGGCGATGATTTTGAGTTGGGTGGATTTGCCGGCACCGTTGACGCCTACTAAGCCGATGCGATCGCCTGGCTTGACTTCCCAGGTGACATCTTTGAGTACGACGCCTGTGGGGTAAATTTTACTGATGTGTTCGAGTCGCAGCATTGTTGTGGGGACTGGGGAAGGGCAGGTTTAGCGGCGGATGGGATGCCGGCGCTGAGGTCGAGTTAATCTTAACAAATTTTAATTATATTTAGTGTATTGCCATATTTTGATTTGGTAGGAGTTACGCGAAGAAACGGGGTTCTCTGAAAAATCGCAGATTCTGGGCTAGAGATATAGGAAGAAACCCGGTTTCTGGCCTCGATGTGGGTTCAGGACTATTTGGGTGGGGCGATCCTCTTCGAGGGCTTCGCTAACGGGCGATCGTGTTGTTTCAGATTGAATTTCTCGCATAATGGTTGAGACTTCTGCACATTCAGGACTTACGCACGAACGCTATATATAGCGTACCCTCTTCCCAGACTAACTAGAGCGATTCCTGACGCTACCCCGGGCTAGAAAATCGCTTGAACTATTGCTAGATTTTATATTTTTTATTTTTTTTATAAGATTTTTTTCTGGATGGAGGGGACTTAAGAGAAAAGCTTGGCTGTAAAATAGCAGACGAGCAAAAAAATCTATTGCGTATGAAATTTACTACGCTTGACTACTGTCAATATTTACGCTCGCAGTCAAATTAATTATACGGTGACCAATCTGGCTGACCATCTCAAGCGGTGCAGCCACGATACTATTAATTTATTATTAAAAACTGAAAAAATTACTTCCCGGATGCTTTGGAAGCAAGTTAAGCTGATTATCCAAACTGATGAAGGAGGTTATCTTTTATTTGACGACACAGTTATTGATAAAAGATTTGCCACTAAAATCGAGCTGACTCGCCGACAATATAGTGGAAACGAAAAACGGGTAATTCGGGGGATTGGTCTAGTTACTTGCATCTATGTCAATCCCAAAAAAGGGCTTTTTTGGATAGTGGATTACCGCATTTATGACCCTGATGGAGACGGAAAGACTAAACTAGACCATGTAGAAGATATGCTCAAAGGTATAGTCTATCACAAGCAATTGCCTTTTGGGAGCGTCAGCCATGGATAGTTGGTATGCTACAAAAGATTTAATGCTGTTGATTGATAGCTTGGGTAAGTTTTACTACTGTCCGCTTAAAAGAAATCGATTAGTTGATGATACAGGAGGGGTAGAAAAGTACAAACGAATTGAAGATTTAACGTGGAGTAATGCTGAAAATGAGTCAGGTAAAATTGTAAAAATTAAAGGATTTGCCAAGCTTAAAAAAGTGAAATTATTTCGGGTAGTTGCCTCAAACGGTGACACGGAATATGTTGCTACCAACGATATGTCTCAGTTTTCTACGGATGACGTTAAAGATTTATGCGCCAATCGATGGAAAATTGAGGAGTTTCACAGAGAACTGAAACAACTGACTGGAGTTGACAAGTGCCAGTGTAGAAAAGCCCGGATTCAAAGAAATCATATTGGGTGCGCTATTCTAGTCTGGCTGAGGTTAAAATACCTCGCCAATCAGATGAATTTGACTATCTATCAACGATAAACTTGGACTGTTATCAGACTATTTAAGTCGGGAACTACAAACCCCCACTCTTAAGATGACCTTGGTCTAGTTTGGGCTTTTATATTTCAATTTCCTGGGGTTGATGAGCGTGGGTTTTAAAGCTGTATCCAGTCCGAAAGGCTTAGCCTTCTCTCTTAAGCCAAACCCTACATATAGCGTTCATGCGTAAGTCCTGACATTATAATAGTCAGTGTCAACCTCGATCACAAAAGAGAGTGATCGTGCCAGCAAGAGGCATTTATCATCAAGTTGTCAAACAGGCTCTCATTAAGGCTGGCTGGACAATTACCCATGATCCGTATCCCTTGGCTTGGGCGAAGAGAAACCTATCGATATTGGTGCCGAACAGCTATTAGCTGCTGAGAACAACGAGCGCAAGATAGCCGTTGAAGTTAAAAGTTTTATCAGAGAGTCGAGAATTGCAGATTTAGAGCAAGCTTTGGGTCAATATACTCTTTACTATGACATCTTAAAACGGACGGAATCCGAAAGACAACTGTATCTTGCTATGCCACTAAATGCTTTTACAGAGCTTTTTGAAGGAGAAAAATCTCTCAGATATTGCTAGATAATAACCGCCTAGATTGGTGGTTTTCAACCAAAAAATAGAGTAAATAGTACAATGGGTACCTTAAATAATTATCGCAAATTTGTTAATCAGCTTCTGACTGAATACGCTGAGATTCCCGTTTGTGACAGTGGGACTCAAAATTAAATAATTTTTGATTTGGGAAATGACCGTTATATGTTAATAAATATAGGTTGGTTGAATGAGCAGCGTATTTACCATTTCGTGATTTATATTGATATTATTGACGGTCAGGTGTGGATTCAAGCAAATAATACCGATCGCCTGATTGCTGAGGAGCTAGTTGCAGCGGGAATTCCGGCCAAATCAATTGTTTTGGGGCTTCAACCGCCTGATGTTAGACCTCATACTGCTTATGGAGTGCTACTAGGGAGCAGCAGCGAGAATCTTTGAAAGTATGATGGAGTGGAAGCGATTTGAGTGGGAAGGCGAGTCCCTACGGGATAGCTTCGCTTCACGTACTTCAAAAACTTTTAAAGCAGGCGATAGGAGAAGGTTGTAGAAAAGTGAGGGTGAGAAGGTGCTAGCTTTTAGGAGTGAAAGGGCGATCGTAATTCAATCTCATGTTTTCTACAAGTGTGTCAATAAGTTTATGTGACCAGGATTTTGACTACACAGCAATACCGCAATCTGACAAACGCTTTAATAAATTTAGTACAATAAGATTATTGATTTTATTTTCCCTTAACCCAGGATATCCTCCTGCCGGGTTCGCTGTGGGAAGATGTCCATATGGAGCCTGGATTGAAAAAGTAAGATGTTATAACTACTTTTTAGACCACTACTGCCGTCATCGTAAGGAGCGTACCATCCTATGAGTTTATTAAAGTTACTTTCTAATTCCATTTCTTTCTTCATCTCTTCATAGTAATTTCCTTGTAGACGAAGCAGAATAAATAGTGCATCCTCTCGTATTCCTAACAGAATTCGCCTTTGTACACTCAACCCAAAGCGACCATTGCTATATTTAAGCCAAAGTCGATCTATAGTACAAATGTCTTCACAGGGGGTGTGTTTAGCAGTTACAGCACTTCCGGATGTTATGAGGTACAATAGAATCAACTAAAAATAATACACCAATGAAAGCATATTCAGTAGATTTGCGAACAAAAATAGTAGCAGCTCATCCAGGGTAAGCGCACCTCAAACGCAGTTGCCATCTAGGTTGTAGGACTGCTACTTTGAGAGAGTTCAGGGAGTGCTGCGACTAATACCTTCACCATATAGTCATCGCTCATCGCAGCCAGTCTCGTTTTCTGGACTAAACTGCGTTTTTTGCCTGTGGATTCTCGATTGAGGGCATTGAGGGCGAACCGTCGTAAAACCGCCAGGTTCTGGGGACCGTGCATCGACCGCACCCGACAGGCATCTTCACCAAAGGTGACATCGAGAACCCAATGTTGGGAGTTCTCAATGCCCCAGTGCTGTCGAATGGCACCGCCAATGCGCGGGTTATCGGCGTCCAGACTCGTGAGGTAAAACTGGATCTCATGGGTGGTTTTATGCCACAACTGACGGGTTCGTTCAACGATGACAATGGTCCGCAATCCTACCCAGCCATCGGCTTCATGCACTGAGGCAAAGGCGTTCAGGGGAATGGTCCACACCTGCCGCTTTTCGATGCGGTGATGGCCGGATTCCACCGTGTAGTCTGCACTTTTGGGTAAGGTGTTCTCAATCTGGGCCGTCTCAAACCAGGTCTGAACTTGCTGGAAGAGGGTCGGATGATTCTTTTTTAAACAGAGGATGTAGTCGGCGTTTGCCCCTTGAATCTGCGCTGCAATCGTTTTTTGAGTGCCCATGGCATCCAGGGTGACAATGCAGCCTGTAATATCCAGCAGTTCGAGCAAGGCGGGAATAGCCGTGATTTCATTGGATTTATGCCGGACTTTCGTTTGACCTAAGACCAAGCGATGGTCTGCGGCCCAGGCACTGACCAAATATAAGCACTTTTTTCGATTGTGGCGATCATAGGAACCCCTCAGTTGCTTGCCATCAATGGCAATGACTTGAACGCCGAGGTCCGTGACTAAGGTGCGAACCCAGTTCTCGAACGTGGCTTCCATCTGTTTGGGGTGAAGACGTTCCATCACCCGCCGAAAGGTATCTGGGCTGGGGATGCCATTGGGTAGTGCCAAGAAGGTCCAAAGCCAAGCTTGTTTGCCGCTGCCATAGAGTTCCATCGCTTCCCAGCCTTGTCCGCCTGCAATTGTGGAGAGAATCGCAATGATGAGAATATCGGATAAATGATGCCATTGTCCCCGTTCGACGGGCGGGATCTGCGACTGATTTGAAACAATCTACTAAGCCTTGGCTTAAGGCTGATATTTCTAAGGGAACCGCACGAGGTGTGGTCAGTTCAACAGCGGGCGCAAATCCTTGAGACATAACGGGAACCAAGATGTGGGAACATCCTCCAGTGTCACCTTGTGTCAGCCTCCAAGCGGGGAAATCTCACAAACCTTTAGCATTGCACCTTTAATTTCAGGATCTGGCTTATTAATCTGTATCCTGAGCTACTATTTAACGTGCGCTTACCCTGGCAGCTCATCAAGATCAGAAGCTGTCGATCAGAAAAACAGCAGCGATATTTTCCGTCAGTAAAAGCTCTTTTCAAAA
>NZ_JAUBRB010000110.1:0-6513 GCF_036701585.1 Microcoleus sp. POL10_C6
GATGCTTTGGTGCGGCACAGTTGGCCGGATGGGGCGATCGTCTTTTATCAAATGGCGTTGCAGATTCGGCCGGGCGAGCGGGGGATTTCGGCGCGACTGGAAGAGGTGCTGAAAAAATAGCGTAAATCAATTATTATGCGCTGTCTAATCTAACAAACAGCCTAATGACTCACTGCTGGGTAGGCCCTCTAAAAGCTATTGTAGATATCCAAATATCTAACAACTCAGAACCACTGAAAAACACAACTAAAAATAACGGAGTAAAAAAAAATGAATCCCGAAAAAGAACTAACTGAATATGTCCAGACCTGGGATGCTAATCAAACTAACCATCCCCTTTGGCAAAACTATAAACAGGATTTTGAGTCTTATTTTTTTAAATTTAAAACATCACGGGAATCTCAAGAATTTACTAATTTGACTTTCTTTCCTTGCTTGGAAGATAAAACGTCATCTACTCCGTTTGATAAATTATATTATTACCAGGATACTTGGGCTAGCAGCAAAATCTTTCAACGTCGCCCTGAGTCTTTGCTAGATATAGGTTCGACCTTGTTGTATTCTGGGATAATTTCTCAGTTTGTTCCTACTACTTTTGTTGATATAAGACCAGTCCAAGTTGATTTACCAGGACTAACAGTTGTTGAGGGCAGTATTTGGGAGCTGCCTTTCGAGGACTATTCTCAAAATTTTATTACTTCTTTGGGTGTAGTGGAACATATAGGTCTTGGTAGGTATGGCGACCCAATTATGCCAGATGGTGCGAGGAGTGCTTGTGTAGAAATTAATAGAGTGTTGAAACCTGGTGGGGAAATAGTTCTCAGTGTACCTGTCGGAATACCTTGCATTGCTTACAATGCTCATCGCATTTTTTCTATAGAACAGCTTCTTTCTTACTTCCCTGGATATACAGTATTAGATCAAGTTTTCTTAACACCCGAACCTGCGGGTTCTGAAGTTTTACCTAATTTGAAAGAACCAGGTGAATATGTAGTTTGGGTTGTACATCTGGGTAAAGCGCAAAATGCTGAGATTGCGAATTGGCTGGCACATGGTAGACCAATTCCTACGCCTCATTTGGTCAAAGAGGAAGCTGTCAGATATTATGCAGAGAAATATGCACTTAATACTTTGGTTGAAACAGGTACATATCTGGGGGACATGATATTTGCAATGAAAGACATTTTTAAAAAAATTGTCTCAATAGAACTAAGTTCAGAACTTTATCTTCAGGCAAAAACTAAATTGTGGAAAATGTCTACTGTGGAGATCATCCAAGGTGACAGTGGTAAAGTATTTCCCGCAATTTTGCCTCAAATAGAAGAACCTTGTTTGTTCTGGCTTGATGGTCATTACTCAGCCGGAATCACTGCGAAGGGGCAGTTAGAAACTCCTATCAGAGAAGAGCTACAAGCTATTTTCAATCACCCTCAAAAAGAAAATCATGTAATTTTAATAGATGATGCTCGCTGCTTTACAGGCGAAAACGACTATCCAGCACTGACTGAGTTAAAGGAATTAGTAGCTAAAAATTTACCTAATCATGTATGGGAAGTTAAAGATGATATTATTAGAATTTACTTGCCTCTGTTCCAGGAACGTCAAGTACAAACTGGCTTACCACTAAAAGATCAAGTAGATAATTTTAACAAGCTAAGTCAAGCTTTTGAGTCGAAATATAACCTTCTTAAAAAGCATCCTATTAATCCAAAGCTAATACTCCCTTATTGGGAAGAACAGAATGAAAAGTTAGAAGAAAGTATACTGCCAATTCCCCCCATTTCGTTCCTCGGAAATCAAGTAATATTGGAAACCATGTTTATTGGTTACGACCGCTTCTATAAACATCAAATTGCTTACTTAGAAACACAGATTCCCCCAGAGAAAATTCTTTTTTTACTGAAGGAAGATTGCATAGGTACTCCCCCTGTAACTACGAAATATGGTGGTATAGAAACCTCTTATAACACTGTTCACCATTTACACCACATTGCTAAATTTGTAGAGCATACTAACTGCAAATTAACAGATATTAAATCAGTAGTAGAGTGGGGTGGTGGTTATGGCAATCTTGCGAAAATCTTTAAGAAAATGAAACAGGGTGAGGAGCTAACCTACACCATCATTGACACGCCCATCTTTAGCGTCATTCAATGGTTATACTTGGGAAGCATTTTGGGTGAAACTAATGTTAACCTTATAAATGAGCCTAATCAGTCAATTGCAGCAGGTAAAATTAACTTACTACCTCTTAATTTATTAGACAATTGTCTAATAAACAATGTGGATTTGTTTATATCAACTTGGGCTTTGAGCGAATGTTCGGATTTTGCTCAAGATTATATTTTGACGCATCAGTGGTTTAATGCTAAACACTTCTTGCTTGCTTATCACTTAGGAGTAGGAGATGCTTTTCCTTTTGCTTTCAGAGTTGGTGAGATAGCTGCGAGCGGTGGAGCCACTACTGTAGATATAGATTTTCTCCCCGGGAATCAATATGCGTTTCGCTAATCTGTTAATAGATTAATTCGGGGGTCGTTGTGTTGTTTATTTGGTACAAGGAGTTTTATTATGTTTCCCAAACAATTGCCTGAAGGTGACATCCTCTCAGATCGCATATCGGTTATAGTCTTTTCCAAAGATAGACCCCTACAACTTCAGGCTTACTTAGAAAGCCTTTTCTATTATTCAGGTATGGAGGAAAGCTCAGTCTATGTTCTCTACAAAAAAACGGATATTTCTTATCAGAACTTAATTGATAAATATTCAGATGTAAACTGGATTGCAGAAAAAGATTTTTATTCTGACTTGATAGCCATTATAAATAAAGCGGGAGAATTTATATTGTGGGGATGCGATGATGTGTTTTTTAAATCATTCTTCAATCCTGAAGTGTGTGTAAAGTCTCTTAAAGAAGATTCAAACATATTGGCTTTCAGTCTCAGACTCGGTAAAAACATTCACCCATACTCCCAATTGATAAATCGGCAAAAATATTTGCTATGTGACTGGACGAATGCACCCGAATCTTACTGGTCTTACCCTTGGGAAGTTAGCGCCTCTATTTATAGGACAAAAGATGTTTTAGACTTAATCAAAATCGCTAATAATATCACTAATCCTAATTACCTGGAAGGTAATTTAGTCCAATATTTTGCAATTCATAAGGAGAATAGCAGAAGGTATATTGCTTGTTTTGAGAAAAGTAAAAGTCTTACTTTAACAATTAATAGGGTTCAAGATACTTATCTTAATTGGTTTGATGCTACTGTAGATAGTGACATAGAAAGCTTATATAAATATTTTTTAGAAGGATATCATTTGAACTGGTGGAAATTTGCTGAGTGCGATAATACAGTTGTTCATGTTCGTTCTGAATATTTCCAGATAGATCCTCCCGATCAAAAAAGTAAATCATTCACAGATAATATCAATTTACAAGAAATATTCAAAAACCATCTAACTCGCTCAAATCTGGCTGAAGCTGCCGCCGCTCTGCATCAGTTCTTCTTAGAGAAGAAAAATTATGCTCTAGCTTATGTTAATGTAGCCAAAGAGCTAAGCTTAAACGGGAAAATTCATCAAGCAATAAAGTCTTATCAACTCAGTTTAGAAATCAATCCTGATTGTATTGAATCATACTTGGGTTTAGGTGATACTTGGGAGACCATGCAACAAACTGAAGAGGCTATCAAGTATTATCAAAAAGCATTAGAGTTAAGCCCTGATGATCCTAGCTTGTATGAAAAAATTGGTCGGCTATTGGAATCTTTAGGAAATTATGAAGCGGCACTAAATTGCTGGTTAAAGTTAAGTGAGATACAACCGGATAAGCTTAGTGCAGATTGTTGGTTGCAATTAGCAGAAAGTATGAGAAAGCAGGGGAAAATGGGTGAAGCAGAAATAGCTTATGCTCACACTATTCGACTAGATGTACACTCATTTTGGTCTTATTACCATTTAGCTTGTATTTGGCTTAACAAAGGCGAAGTAGAAGAGGCGATAGGTTATTACAAACGGGCGATCGAAATCAATCCAGAATTTAGCTGGAGTTATCATCATCTTGCCACTGCTTTAGCCAAACAGGGGAACTTGGAAGATGCTATTACTTCATTTCGCCAAGCGATCCAAAAAAACTTAGACCATTTTGGGACCTATTATGGTTTGGGAAAATGCTTAGTCAAATTAGGTCAGTTGGATGGGGCGATCGAGGCTTTTCTTAAAGCCTTGGAGTTGGAATCCTATCAAGATTGCTTGAAACTGGATTTAATTGATGCTATTCAACAAAGGCAGGTGCGAGACAATCAACTTTTAGCACAAAATCATTACTATTTATTTCAATCTTGCTGGCAACAAGCGAGAAAAGAAGAGGCGCTTAATTATTTGCATCAAATTACCATATCACACCCAGAAATTTTAGACGCAAAAGACTTTGAACATTTGTTTTCTGCAAGTTTAGAAAAACAAAATTTACATCAAAGAGAACTCTACTATCAAGCTATAGCTAAACATCCACAAGCAGGAAAAATTTATCAAGATATAGGATTACTATTTTATCAAAAAAATCAATGGGATCAGACCCTATATTGCTGGCTGGAAGTTAAAAAACTACAACCGGATCTCTTGGATTTAGAAAAATTAGACCAGTTAGGTCAAATATTTATTCAGCAAGAACACTGGGAGCAGGCAATTAGTTGTTATCGTTGCTTGTTTGAAATTAATCCTGGTTGTTACAGTTATGTGTTTAACTTTGGTCATACGCTGCAACAAAAACAAGATTTTAGAGAAGCGGCTAGATGCTACTTAAAAGCTCTCCAAATAGAGCCAGATAGGTGGGTATATATTCAGCTCTTAGCAGGAGTAATGGCATCATTAGGCAGACCAGAGGAAAGTGAAAGCTGTCGTGTTGGTTTTGTTCCTAATAGTATTATCAAAGAATTTTGTCAACCCGATATACAGTGGTCAGTTAGTCATGCTAGAAACAGTCAAAGCTGCGTTAGTACAATGACATGGCAACCACCAGAAACAGTTACTCATTTACACGCATCTACTACCATAAGTTCTGCTACCTTGAACGAGGCCTTTAAAGAAAAATCGGCTCCTTCCGAATCTACACCTTTTGCTGCTCTAATAGAGAGTGGTAGAGGCTGGTCAGATACTTACAATCGGGCAATCATTGGGCTTAACCATGAGCTAATTGACGATCTTTCCTATGGTAGTCCTGGTTTAATTGCTTCTTCCCCTTATATACCAAATGCTCTTTCCATAAAAGGTACAGTAGCTTTTCTTTCTAAGAGAGACTGTGTTAATTATTATCATTGGATGATTGAACTTCTCCCTCAAATAAGAATACTGCAAGATTGCAATATTGACTTATCTACTATAGATAAATTTGTGGTAAATAACATAGATGCTAATTATAAAGTAGAAAGTTTAAGACTATTAGGAATCTCTACAGAAAAAATTTTAGAAAGTTCTAAATTTCCTCATATTCAAGCCGATCGCTTATGGGTAACTACCCCTATTTATGAGAGTCAAGTTTGGGCTATTCAATTCCTCAGACAATCTTTTCTTAAGGAGATTCGACTGCTCAATGACGGTATGATAAATCATGCCGAAAAAAATCAGCGGATATATATAGTTCGTGAAAATGCTCCAAATCGCCGTAGCATCATCAATGGAGATGAAGTCTTAAATTTTCTAACTAATTTGGGATTTAAACCTGTCAGATTAGAAACAATGTCATTATTAGAACAGGTCTTTCTATTTAGTAGAGCGGAAATTATAGTAGCACCACATGGTGCCGGACTAACTAATGTGATTTTTTGTCCACTTACTGCCAAAGTAATAGAATTTTTCAATCCAGGATATGTTAATCCTTGTTATTGGAAACTTTGTAATCAAGTAGGATTGAAACACTATCATTTGATCGATAACAATAAATCATCTCAGTTTAATGATCCCTATGATCCTTTTCTGAAGGATATGTTTGTAGATTTACATGAACTGCAAGAGTTAATCAAAATAGTTGATTTAAGTTTATGTTAATGTTAAAATGCACATAAAACCATAAATAAAAATTTACACAAGGAAAATCAATCTCTATGGATAATTCTATCGCTCAAATCGGGTCAATGGACGGAGCATCTATTCACCCATTTCCGAATACCTGGGCAACATGATACCTTACCCACCAGAAGGTTTGACGTTAAGTTGACACTCCTTGGGCCCAGCCGTGTCCTCTACCATTCTGGTGCAACCGGAATTGATATCAATCACATTGAAGAAACCGGGTTTTTGCCCCCACGACTATCAACCAATAAAAAAAATGAACATTAGCGGAACAAGATTGCTATTGTTGGTGTCAAGACGGGCTATAATCGTTTTGCGTTTTGAAGACCTTAGTTAAACTCCGGCCCCGGTTGCCAGCACCCCCTATGCCATCAACAGTGAATACAGAATCAACAGCGGTTCAATTTAACCAACAGGGAGAAATATACTTATCCCAAGGAA
>NZ_JAUBRB010000138.1:0-1670 GCF_036701585.1 Microcoleus sp. POL10_C6
TAGGGCTTGCTGAATATATCGATGGCACTTGACGTAGCCTGGGTTATGCGCTCGCGAGAGCGAGGGTAAAGTGCAAAATAAACAGGTAGAATAGGTCAAAACCCGTGCATCACCACCTGCGATCGTGTACAGAAAAGCTGAGCTTGCCCCAAGCCCCCCATCCGAGTTTGAACTGCCCTTCGGAGGAAGGTTGTCAGCAGACAACCGTTGGGTAAAAATGGCCCAACTAATCCCGTGGTCAGAATTTGAGTCAGAATATGCCCAAAACTTCCCCACCTCCAAGGGCGCACCAGCTAAATCCTTTCGGATGGCGTTGGGGGCATTAATCATCAAAGAAAAACTCGGAATTAGCGATAGGGAAACAGTAGAACAAATTCGTGAAAACCCCTATCTGCAATACTTTATCGGTCAATCAACCTACAGTAATGAGATCCCATTTGACCCATCACTATTAGTCCATTTTCGGCAACGAATCAGTCCCAACCTAATTAATAAAGTGAACGAGCGAATGGTCGAAAAAATACGCTCCATCACCCCAGTTAAAACGGAAAAAAAAAAGGATTCGGACGCCAAAAATAAGTCAGTCAATCGCGGAAAATTAATCATAGATGCGACCTGCGCCCCAGCCGATATTAGTTATCCGACCGACTTAGGACTATTAAACAGAGCCAGAGTTCACACCGAAAAAATCCTAGATATTCTGTATAAACAGCTCAAAGGTCAAATCACGAAAAAACCTAGAACCTACCGTAATCTCGCCCGAAAAGATTACTTATTAATAGCCAAACAAAGAAGACCATCCCGCAACAAAAAAAGACAGGCAATTAAAAAACAACTTCAATATATCAAAAGAAACCTAGCTCATATTGAACAGCTAATCGATTCAGGTGCGACCCTAAAAGGTCTGACTAAAAAGCAATATAAAACCTTGCTAGTCCTCACAGAAGTCTATCGCCAACAACAGTGGTTATTTGACAACGATAAACAGAGTATTGAGGATAGAATAGTAAGTTTAAGTCAACCCCACATCCGTCCCATAGTCAGAGGGAAAGCCGGAAAAAGCGTAGAATTTGGAGCTAAACTATCAGCGAGCTGTTTTGAAGGATATGTATTTTTAGACCGGATGAGCTGGGATAATTTTAACGAATCAGGATATCTAAAAGCACAAGTAGAAGCATATCATAGCTTCACAGGATATTATCCAGAGTCCGTTCATGCAGATCGAATTTATCGTACAAGAGAGAACCGAGCTTGGTGTAAAGAAAAAGGCATTAGAATCAGTGGACCGCCTTTAGGAAGGCCTCCAGTAAATGTCAGTAAAGAAAAAAAGAAGCAAGCATTGGAAGATGACAGAATTAGGAATGCGATTGAGGGTAAATTCGGGGAAGGTAAACGAAGATTCGGTCTCAATCGTATCATGGCAAAACTTGATAATACTTCACAAACAACTATTGCTATCACTTTTTTAGTCATGAACCTTTCTACCTGGTGGCGCCGGGTTTTTTATGTGTTTTTATGTCGAGCGGATCAAACAATGCCTGTTTTTGGACTTAACATAATTTGCGCTTATATTTTACTCAAAATCAGGCAGGACAAACTTATATTTAACTCACCTTGAATATATCGATCGCTCCTGCTAGTGGTCTGCGATCAATTATTCAGCAAACCCT